>NZ_CALGVK010000165.1:0-2347 GCF_937930195.1 uncultured Empedobacter sp. | reverse complement strand
ATGTTAGATGTTAGATGTTAGATGTTAGATGTTAGATGTTAGATGTTAGATGTTAGATGCAAAAATAATTATCTTTATATAACTATAGATTTCTCCATTCGTCAGAATGACATTTACCTTATGTATTGTTGAACTCGTTTCAACATCGCATCAAAAATTATAAAATAGAAAAAGAGAATCCTTAGGATTCTCTTTTTCTATTTTATTAAAACGTTGCTGCACCTGCAGTTTGGTTTTGTAATTTACGATTGATATTTGTTTTCTTACCTGTAGCAAAATCGTAACTAAACCCTAAGATAAACATATTTTTGTTGTTCCAAATTTGTGTATGGTTTGTTGTTTGTACAATACTTTCTGCAACGGATTTTGATTTATATTCCGAAGGCATTCCAAGCCAATAGGCACCTGTTTTAAATGACCAATTGTTTAATTTATAACTTAACACCAAATGACTTTTGTTTTCGTTCGTGTCTAAAAACGGTCCACTCAATGAATAAACTGGAATATTAAATGCATACATCAAACTAAAGTTTTTGTACACTGAATTAATAACAAAATTATTTCCGATATAATCGTTTTTAATTGTTTTTCCATCATTTAGTTTTACACTTTCTGATGTTGGTGTTAGAACTAATTTTAATGTTAGTAAATCTGTTCCGAAAGGTTTTATTGAACCTGAAACTTGTACACCTAAACTTTGTGCATTTTGAGCATTTTCGTACGTCAACGCGTATCGATTTCCGTCTAACACATACAGTTGATTTATGGCGTCTTTTCTGTGAGAGTAAAATAAAGTTGTATTTAAATCAAAATATTTTGAATTGTATGAATAAATCAAATTATTACTAAACGTTTTTTGAATATTTAATTCTGGATTTCCTTTGCGTACAATATTCGGAACCATTTGCACCACATTACTACTCAACGCATCGCTCCAAGGACTTCTTGGTGTATAGGAACTTGTAAAACGTAAACTTTGGTTCTTCGCTAATTCATAACCCAAAACGATTTTTGGTGTAATAGTCCATGTATTTTGCGAATCTTCTGCACTTTGATTATTGATATTTGTCAATCCCATTCCCAAACGATACATCAACTTTTTTGTTTTTCCAGAAAACTCCGTGTACATATACTGTTGCAAATAATTTACTTTGTAACGAGAAGATCCATCTAAATTTACCAAATCATTGTTGATATCGTTTGTCGTAATTCGGTAGCCTGAACTCAATTTTCCTGATTTAAAATCATGCGTATGCGCAACTTCTCCAACAATAGAAGTTTGTTCAGCTTTCAATTTCATTTCGTTATTAAAAACACTATTTTCGGTATTTGTTACCCATTCTTTCGATAATTCGTATGTATCGGTATTGAAAATAGAACCAACAAAATTTAAACTCAATTCATCTTTCTTTCCTAATTTTCGAGAATAATACAAATCTACTGTAGGTTTTGTATAACCACTATTGCCATGTTTATAGGTCGTATGATTCTCCGAAACATTATTCATCAAAAAGATACTTTTTCCATTAACATCTGTAAAACTTGTCAAAATTTCTAAATCTAACTTTGCTTGAAAAGTATATTTGTCAGAATCTGTATTGGTATAGCGTAAAATTGCATTTTGAAAGGTATAACCAAAATGATCAAAACGATGTTCGGTTGTTTTGTATTGATTATTATTTAATTGGTATGCATACGAATTAGTGTTTTCACGATTATCATAATCTCTTAAACTAAGCGAATATTCCACACCAAAATTATTTTTACCTTTTGTGAAATTCGCATAGGCAGAACCATCTACAAAACCGGTCAAAGGAGAAGTAATACCCTCTACACCAAAAACATATCCATTTTCTGGATTACGCGTAATCAAATTAACCACCTGATCTGCACGATTTGCATAACGCGTTGGTGGAATATCAAAATATTCTACACGTACTACATCTTGCGGTTTGACAGCACGAATTTGATTGTCTGTTGCTTCAATTCCGTTTATCAACAACAATGTTGTTCCACCTTTTATACTCTGAATTGAATTAGAAATTGGATCTACATTTAGCTCTGGTAATGTATTCAATAAATCTTTTGCATAACGTGCTTTCTCCAATGCTTCTTTATCAAATGTATAAACAGCTTTGTCTGCAAACATTTTTTTTCGTTGCGATTGAATTAAAACTTCCTCTATTTCAATTGGATTATAATCAATTGAATCTTTAATTTCTTCTTGCCCGAAAGCAAAGATTCCTGATAATGTAACAGCAAGTACAAAAAATTTTCTCATGGTTTTCTACTATTTAGTATTAGTGTCTTTTAATATGACGTATGAATGATGAAAAAGTTACATAAC
>NZ_CALGVK010000164.1:0-33257 GCF_937930195.1 uncultured Empedobacter sp. | reverse complement strand
TAAACCAATTATTAACAGAAATGGATGGTTTCGGAACAGAATCTAACGTAATTGTGATTGCTGCAACAAACCGTGCTGATGTATTGGATAAAGCATTGATGCGTCCAGGTCGTTTTGACCGTATTATTCATGTTGATTTACCTGAACTAAATGAACGTAAAGAAATCTTCGCGGTTCACTTACGTCCATTAAAATTAGGTGAAGATGTTGAAATCGAATTTTTAGCAAAACAAACTCCAGGTTTCTCTGGTGCAGATATATTCAATGTTTGTAACGAAGCTGCTTTAGTTGCTGCTCGTAAAAATAAAGAAGTAGTTGAAAAACAAGACTTCTTAGACGCTGTAGACCGTATTATCGGCGGTTTAGAGAAGAAAAGTAAAGTAATCAAACCATCTGAGAAAAAACGTATCGCTTATCACGAAGCTGGTCACGCAACAATCGGTTGGTTAACAGAACATGCTGCACCTTTAGTTAAGGTAACTATCGTTCCTCGTGGACGTTCATTAGGAGCTGCTTGGTATTTGCCAGAAGAAAGACAAATTACAACAACAGAACAATTGTTAGACGAAATGTGTATGACAATGGGTGGTCGTGCTGCGGAAGAAGTTGTTTTTGGTAATATTTCTACAGGAGCGTTAAGCGACTTAGAAAAAGTGACAAAACAAGCCAATGCAATGATTAGTATTTATGGTCTTAATAAAGAAATCGGAAATGTTTCGTACTACGATTCTTCTGGGCAAAACGAATACGGATTCAGTAAACCATATTCTGAACAAACAGCTCAAGTTATTGACAAGGAAATTAAGAAAATGATTGAAGAGCAATATGTAAGAGCAAAAGAAATCTTAGATATTAATCGTGATAAAGTTGACTTATTGGCTCAAAAATTAATTGAGAAAGAAGTTATTTTCAGAGAAGATTTAGAAGAAATCTTCGGCCCAAGAAAATATGTCAGCGAATTAGATCAAATGGAAGAGAAAGATGAAAAAACTTTCGAAACTGAACCGCAACAAGTAGTTCAACCAGAATCTGGAAATGATATTTAATCAAACCATATAATTTTCAAAAAAAATCGCCTTAAATAGGCGATTTTTTTTTACTTCTTATTATATTGTTAAAAATTATTACCTTTAGGGTAAATTTGTATTAAACCCGTACAAAAATTATACATTCCCATGTGGAAAGCAATTAAAAACCTACTTAAAAAAGCGACAGAGAAATCTGAAAATATTGACGATGATAATCATATTGATTTATTTCATCCCAATTTTTCTGAAAACAAAATTTCTATGGACGAAGTTTTTGCTACAAACTTCAACGCTGGTGGTGGTCATTTTTTATTCTGTGATAACAATCAAGAAGCTTTTCAAAACTTAAAAGAAATCATCAATTACGAAAATGTAACCGAATTAATTTGTCTTGATCCGAAACTTCAAGAGATGTTAACAAATAATCAGATTCCATATGTAGAAAACCCATGTGACTCGCGTTACACACTTAGTTTTCTGAATTGCGAATTCTTAATTGCGTTTGATGGTAGTATTATGTTATCTGCACATCAAACTTGTGGTAGAAATATAGATGATTTTCCATCAAATTTTATTATCTATGCACGCCCATCTCAATTAGTAGAAAATGTTGGGGCGGCATTACAAAAATTACGAACATTAAAAAAAGACAACCTTCCATCTAAAATAACTTCTATTCGCGGGAAAAACATGCACAAATTTCCTAATATACAGAATGCGAAGAATATTTATTTGTTGTTGGTTGAAGAATAGCGATGAAAAATTTAGCAATTAGAGCTTTCTCGGGACTTATATATGCACTTATTATATTTTTCGGAACAACAATACATCCAAAAGGGTTAATCGTCTTAATGATGGTTTTCGGACTTTTTTGTTTGTACGAATTCTTTAAAATCACAAACCTTACCAATAAACTTTACAAATTAGGAGCTTTGTTAGCTGCATTAATTGTTTTTGGTTATTATGGAAAAGAGTTTTTAGAAGCCTTCGAAACATCTAACCATTATTATTTTCACTTAAGAAGTTTATATTTCATTATACCTGTTTTATTTGTTTTTAGCATTTATGTTATTTTCAAATCTACAAATGAGTTATTGAATGATTTTGGAAAAGTTACTTTGGGTTTAACATACGTTATCGCTCCTTTTGCTGTCGCACTAACCTTACCAAGTTTTGATTATGCTTTAGGCGAAAAGGTAATGCATTACGAAGTTTTCTTTGTTTTCTTATTACTTTGGTGTAGTGATACATTTGCTTATTTGACAGGAAACTTAATCGGAAAACATAAATTAGCACCAAAAATATCGGGAGCTAAGACATGGGAAGGATTTTTTGGAGGAATCGTTTTTACGTTAATAGCTGGATTTTTGATTCAGAACTATTTTGGAGATAACTTACATGGAAATTGGATGATTATAGGTTTAATCGTTGCTGCATTAGGTCCAGTAGGAGATTTAACAGAGTCTAAATTGAAACGTTTTTTCAATGTAAAAGACAGTAGCAATTTAATTCCTGGTCATGGTGGTTTTTTAGATCGATTAGATAGTTTTATATTTGTCGTCCCATTTGTTTATTTGTATTATTTATTCGTATATATTTTATGAAACTTCACAGAGAAGGAACAGCAATTTTGATCGGTTGCTTAATTTTATTTGCAATCGCTACAGGAGTATTAAATTACTTTTTCCCTGTTTATGGCTTTTATTTTGCCTTGCCTTTATGGATACTTTACGGCTTTATCGTTTGGTTTTTCAGAAATCCAATTCGAGAATCAGACTCATCTGAAAACTGCGTTATTGCACCTGTAGACGGAAAAGTTGTTGTATTAGAAGAAGTATATGAAAGTGAATTTTTGAATCAGAAATGCATTCAATTATCTATTTTCATGACACCACTTAATGTACACGTTACACGTTATCCAGTAAATGGAAAAGTCATTTATTCAAAATATCATCCAGGAAAATTTTTAGTTGCTTTTCATCCAAAATCATCAGAATTAAACGAAAGAACAACGGTTGTAGTAGAAAATGCTGACCATACAAAAATTCTTTTTAGACAGATTGCTGGTGCTGTTGCGAGAAGAATTGTTTGTTATAGTAAAGAAAATGACACAGCTGTTGCTGGTAAAGAATACGGTTTTATCAAATTCGGTTCACGTGTTGATATCTTTTTACCACTTGATACAGAAATCAATGTAAAAGTTGGTGATAAAACAAAAGGCGGAATTCAGAAAATTGCACAATTGAAATAAATCAGTTAGTTGAACTCAATGTTTTTAACTAATTTTGTCAAAACAATATATTAATCATATACCCATACAATAAATTTTGTACGTCATGAAAAAATTAATTCTTTTAGTAGCTGTTGCTGCATTTGCTACTTCTTGTAACTCTAAAGCTGGTGGTAACCACGCTGTACTTCCTGTAGTTCACGAACCTGCTACTGCTGAAGAAATGCATCATAAAGCTGAAGCTCCTCATGAAAAACATGAAGAAGTAGTTGAAGAAAAACAAGAGGAAGTGAAAGATTCTACAAAAACTGTAGAAACTCCGAAAGTTGAGAAAAAAGATACTTTAAAAGCTGAACAATAAGATTCAGCTTTTTTTATTCATTTATTTTAATAATTTTCTTATCATCTCCAATCACATAATTACAATTCTTGGGACGAATGTAAAATGATCGAGTATTCGAATTATTTGTTGATATAATGGATAATATTTGTTGATAAGAAAACTCCTCTGCTTCTAATACTATATGATTCTCAGTTAACGAATGTAGTTCAGAAGTAGGATTTAACCAATAAAAATCTTCCTCATTTACATCAACTTTGAGTTTATTATTTGATGGATTGATTGAAAATTTCAAGATTTCTAACAAATATTTAATCGAAATTCCTAAACGTAAAAGTTGATAATTCAACCTATTATTTTTATAGTATTTCGCCAAAAAAATCATCATTGCTTCAAAAAAATGTTTGTAATATTTTTTATCTCGCTTTGTACTTTCTCCTTTATAATGTAAAACGGTTATATCTCCTTTATAATAGTTTTTATAGCCCGCTAATTCAGCACTGAAAGACAAATCGATGTCTTCACCATACATAAAATAACGTGGATCAAACCCTCCTATTTGTTGGTAAATCTTTTTCGTAGTAAACATAAAAGCACCAACCAAAATTTCGCAAGGTGCCGTTTCAAACTCCTCCACTTCTAATTTGTAATAATTATTCTTTTGTGAATGATTAAATCGATTAAATAGTTTAGAAAAAGAGTTTTTTGCTGTGGGGATATTTCGTTTAGATTCTGGATGAAAATTACCATTTGTATCCATCAAACGAACACCTATAAATCCTATTTTTTCTTTCGATTGATGAAGTTCTATTAAAGGTTTAAACAAATTCTCTGGTAGAACAGTATCCGGATTAAGAATCAAAATATATTCACCCAAAGCCTTTTCAACAGCTATATTATTCGCTTTTGCAAAACCATGATTCTCTTTTTGAAGCAGAAACTTAACCTCTGGAAAAAGGTTTTGTAGAACTGTAAAATCTGTTTCTGATGAATTATTATCAATTACAATGATTTCGCCATCTATGTTTTGTAAAGCTTGTTGACACGAATCAAGGCAAAGCTCTAAATGTTTTGGTGCATTATAACTAACAATAATTATCGATACTTTCATTTAAAATTTATTTTCAGAATACGGTATTCGATGCTGAATAGATCGAACCAATGTAGCTTCATCTGCATATTCCAATTCATCACCAACACCAAGTCCTCTCGCAATAGCTGAAAAAATAATTTCAGTATTCTTTAATTGTCGGTACAAATAAAAAACAGTTGTGTCACCTTCCATTGTCGAACTTAAGGCAAAAATTATTTCTTTTACATTCTCATTCTGAACACGATCAACCAAGGTTTGAATATTTAATTGTCCTGGACCGATGCCTTCCATTGGAGAAATCTTTCCTCCTAAAACGTGATATTGTCCTTTAAATTGTCCTGTGTTTTCAATTGCCATGACATCACGCACATCTTCTACTACACAAATCGTTGTTTCGTCTCGTAAAGGATTATTGCATATATCACAAACCTCATCATCAGAAATCGTATGACAATGCTGACAATACTTCACATCATTCACCAGATGAGAAAGTGCTTCAGATAAAGCAGTTGTCTGAGATTTGGGACGATTTAACATATGTAAAACAAGTCGCAAAGCAGTTCTCTTCCCTATTCCTGGCAAATTTGACATCTCTTCTACAGCTCGCTCTAAAACCTTGCTTGGGTAATTCATTCGTTCAAAAAAATTATAGACGACAAATTTACAATATTATCTTCTTAAAATTAATCGGTCATCATTAACTCAAAAATATTAAATTTGGGCTTATTTACTAAATAAATTATGAACTCAACAATTTTACTACTTTGTGTTATCGTATACTTTGTAGGACTTTTAGTTATCTCTTACTATACCAGCCGAAATTCTGACAATCAATCTTTCTTTAACGGAAACAAGAAAAGTAAATGGTGGTTGGTAGCCTTCGGTATGATTGGAACAAGTCTTAGTGGTGTTACTTTTATTTCGGTTCCAGGTACGGTTGGTAAGCTAACTGGATCGGAATATATTTACGGAGGATTCGAATATTATATGATGGTCATCGGGTTTTTCCTTGGTTACTTTATCGTAGCCGGAGTTTTACTTCCGTTGTATTACCGAATGAATTTAACCTCAATTTACACCTATCTCGGGAAACGTTTCAATGTCGAAGCACACAAAATGGGATCTGTTTTCTTCATTATTTCAAGAGGGATTGGTGCTACTGCTCGCCTGTATTTAGTAGTAAATGTCTTACAAATCTTTTTGTTAGATAATCTTGGCATTCCGTTTTGGGCAACAACATTCGTCTTATTATTGATGATATTATTATACACCTTCGAAGGTGGTGTAAAAACAATTGTGGTTACAGATACCTTACAAACATCTTTCATGATTATTAGTTTGATTGCTTGTATTTGGTTCATCTTATCGCACCTTAATTTATCTGTTGGCGAAGCTTACGATATGATGCAAGCCAAGAACTACACCCATTTGATTAATCTTGACCCAAACTCGAAAACTTATTTCCTAAAAACAATATTGGGTGGTATGTTTATCACGATTGCAATGACTGGTTTGGACCAAGAAATGATGCAGAAAAATATTTCGGTTGACAATCTACACAACTCCAAAAAGAACATGTTAACCTTTGCAGGAACATTGTTAATTGTCAATTTAGCATTCCTTTTCTTAGGTGGATTACTGTATTTATATGCGATGAGCGAAGGTGGTTTTTACACCGCCGATGGTTTCTTTATGCAACAAGGTGGGCAAAATATTATGGGTGATGATATGTTCCCTGCACTTTCTCTTTTAGGAGAACATTTCCCTATGATTATTTCGATTATCTTTATTATCGGTTTAATCTCTGCCCTATTTCCTTCTGCCGATGGTGCATTAACAGCAGTAACAAGTTCTTATTGTGTCGATTTATTAAACATCAACGAGGACAAAGTAAAATCGGAAAAGGAAAAGAAAAAGATTCGTATTCGTGTTCACTTAGTTTTTACGGTTGTTTTTTTTATTTTAATCATGGTTTTTAAAGCGATCAACAACAAATCTATTGTATATCTTGTGATGGAAGTTGCTGGTTACACGTATGGGCCATTATTAGGTTTGTTCGCTTTCGGAATTTTAACCAAACGTAATATTTACAAAAAATACGCAATCATTACAGTAGCACTTTCAGCACCTGTCTTTACTTATATCATCAACGAATTAGTCATTAACTTTAGCGACTATCGAATTGGTGTTGAATTAATCATACTAAATGGTTTATTAACTTTTATTGGATTGTGGCTTGTTAGTTCTAATCGTCAAAAAGAAATCAATTAAAAAATGGAAAAGAAATTAAAATTAATCTGGGATTTTTATGGTCCCGACGCTATACCAACGGCAAAACATCACGCCATTCATCTAAAACAATACGCAGAAAAAGAAAAATTGCAAAGTACGTTTGCAGAATTTGTTGAAGTAGAACCCGAATATGCGGTTGCTTATTTGGTTGTCGTAGAATCGGAAATGATACAAGTTCGCGACGCCTTAATACCACATCGTGGCGAATGGCACGTAGAAGAATAATCACAAAAATGGAGAAGCAAAGGTTTCTCCATTTTTTGTATGATGAATAAAATTTATAACCTATAAAATCAGAAGCACAAAAGAGAGGCTTCTTGTTCATCAACTCTTGCGCAGGTTTTTACTAACTCTTGCGCAGGTTTTCACCAACTCTTGCGCAGGTTTTCACCAACTCTTGCGCAGGTTTTCACCAACTCTTACGTAGGTTTTCATTAACTCTTACGTAGGTTTTCATTAACTCTTGCGCAACTTAAGTTTTATTGGTGATTATTCCCCCTATTTGTAGCGATTTATGTCCTATCATTTTTTTGCCGATTAAAAAAGAATTATTTTTGTTCAAATTTTTATAAACAAACAATGACACTTCAAGAACTTCAAACACAAGTACAACAAACAAGGAGAGATATTTTGAGAATGGTACATGCCGTAAACAGTGGACACCCAGGTGGATCATTGGGTTGTGCAGAATATTTTGCTGCATTATACGGTAAAATCATGAGCTATTCGACAGATTTTTCTATGGACGGAAAAGGAGAAGATTTATTTTTCTTATCAAACGGACACATTTCACCAGTTTTCTACAGCACATTGGCTCGTACAGGGTTTTTCCCAGTAAGCGAATTGGCTACATTCAGAAAATTAGATTCACGTTTACAAGGTCACCCAACAACACACGAAGGTTTGCCAGGTATTCGTATTGCATCAGGGTCTTTGGGACAAGGATTATCTGTTGCATTGGGAGCTGCACAAGCAAAAAAATTAAACAACGACGACAAATTAGTTTATACCTTACACGGTGATGGTGAATTGCAAGAAGGGCAAGTTTGGGAAGCATTTATGTACGCTGCTGGTAAAAAAGTGGATAATGTAATTGCTACAATTGATTATAACGGTCGCCAGATAGATGGAGATACTGATGTTGTAATGCCTTTGGGTGATTTGAAAGCGAAATTAGAAGCTTTTGGATGGATTGTTTTGGAAGAAAAAGAGGGGAATAATTTAGAAAAAGTTATTGCTATTTTAGAAAAAGCAAAGACATTAACAGGTAATGGAAAACCAGTTTCTATCTTATTATATACAGAGATGGGGAACGGTGTTGATTACATGATGGGAAGTCATTCTTGGCATGGGAAAGCACCTAACGACGAGCAATTAGCTTCTGCATTAGAGCAAAATCCAGAAACTGAATTAAAAGATTACTAAAAACAATCTAACATCATCAAAATACCATGAAAAAAATAGTTTATTCTATACTTGCACTTTGTTCTTTGACTGCTTTTGGACAAGAGAAAACATTTTCTTTTGACAAAAAAATAACGTACAAAGTTAATTTACCTGAAGAGTACAAAGAGCTGGTCAGCATACAAAATGATAATTTTCAATTTGTGATGTATCTATCAAAAGAAGCTGTTTTAGGAACGGCAGAGAACACACAAAATTTCTTAAATTATTACAGTACAGGGAATACTTTTTTTAGGGAATCATTCTTAATAACTGATCATAAATATTTTGATGTTACTGCAAATACGCTTGAAAATAATCTTTCGATAAAACTTCCTTCATATTACGAGGGGATTGATGAAGAGGAAATAAAGCCTTATCAAGATCATTATTTTTCTAACATTACCAATGTTGTTAATCTAAATAAAACATCAACAATCAACGGATATACCTGTAATAATTACGAAGTAATCTCGAAAAAAGATGATTTCGAAACGACTACTTCTATCTGTGTTGATGAAAAAAACTCGATTGATAATATTAGTTTTCTGCTGTCTAAACAAAATATCAAAGGTTTGCTCGTTAATTTAACAACGAACGATGAAGCTACATTTGGTTTTACCGTTGATAAAATAGGAAAAGCGAATGCAAAATTAACTTTTGATCAAGCAAAAGAAATTGAGAAGTTCGCCGAAAAATTAGAAAAAAGTAAAACGTATTACGAAGATTTGTACGCTAATACAGTTGTAGATTCTACCTATACAGCATACAACACAGACAATCGTTACGAAGATCCGATAATTAACTTTTATACCTATCAAACATCTGAAAATGATAATGTTAATCAACTTTTTTCGACTATTGCAGGTTTAAACTACAATTTAGTTTATACAGATGCTGATTATGATGGCAATCCTGATTTGGAACGATCAACTGCACTTACAACAGCAGAAGGTTCTACGAATCAATTAATTAAGCAATTCAAAAAGAATAAATTAGCAAATAAAGGAGAAGTAAAAGAGTTAAACAACCTTTTCAAAACGTATTTTGAAGATGCAAAAAACTTTAAATTAACTGAGGTATCAACAGCTTATGATGAAGCTGCCGCTGCGGTAGATTCTGCTTACGAAGCTGTAGATATTGCAGATTATTATAATCCTTACACTTCGACTTACAAAACGACTGATATTAGTGTAATTGATTTAGCAATCGACAATCCTAATGTACAGAGTTACTTGAAAATTGCACCAGCACATTGTAAAGATTTAAAAACTAAAATTCCGGCTTTCACAGACAAAGAATTAGGAAACTTGGTTTACAATTACGCTGGTCAAATATGTGATTTGTACATCTATCAAAGCGGAAGTGTTGGATTAACTGAAACAATTGATGCAATGAGAAAAAGTGTTTTAGAGATTACAAATAAATTCGATAAACTGAAAAAAGAAGACAAAGATAAGTTAACAACTTTCTTTAATTCTTTGGATTAATTATTTATCAAACTCATCGATCATGAAAAAATCAATCAGCTTTATTCTAATGTTTTTCGCCAGTTTTACTTTTGCTCAAATGCAAACGTATACATTTGAAAACGTCATACAATATCGCATCAAAAGTGATTTTTATTCAGATTTTTTAGATATTTTATCAACCAAAGATTACAAAGCGCATTTGATGATAACACGAACACCAATGGGAAATTTCGCTTCGTTAAAAGTGAACGAAAACATGTATTCTGTTTACAGCGAAGAAGAAAATCCAAAGGTTTTTAAAATAGATTTCGAAGGAACAAAAGATTTATTAGGAAATAAATTTCTTCTTACCAATCATCCAAGTTTAACTAATCAAGAGTTCGGAAACAACTATGTAGCGAACAAAACGGGTAAAAAAGAAACTATTCAAAATCAATTGTGCGAAGTTTATACTATTTTTAGAAAAGATAACGACAATGATAATGGAACTGAAATGTGTATTGATACAACATCTACTATCAACTCTGTTCCGTTTATCAATTCTGAATTAAATTTGAAAGGCTTGGTGTACCGAGTTGGACAGAATATTGTGTTAGAAAATGTAGAAACTTTAGAAAATTGGTTAAAAAATAATTCTGACGAAAACGAAACGATTTCACCAACTGATTTTATGTATCAATTTGATGAGAAAAAAGAAGTAGAAGAATACAAAAACGAATACAAAAAACAAAAACAATGATAGACTTAACATACACAGAAAAAAAAGATACACGTAGTGGATTTGGAGATGGATTAACAGAGTTAGGGAGAACTAACCCAAACGTTGTTGCATTATGTGCCGACTTGATTGGTTCATTAAAAATGGATCAATTTATCAAAGAAAATCCAGAGCGTTTTTTCCAAATTGGTATTGCAGAAGCAAACATGATGGGAATTGCAGCAGGATTAACAATTGGTGGTAAAATTCCTTTCACTGGAACATTTGCTGAGTTTTCTACAGCACGTGTATACGACCAAATTCGTCAATCTATCGCTTACTCAAACAAAAATGTAAAAATTGCAGCATCACATGCTGGTTTAACATTAGGGGAAGATGGTGCAACTCACCAAACTTTAGAAGATATTGGTTTGATGAAAATGTTACCAGGAATGGTTGTGATTAATCCTTGTGATTACAATCAAACAAAAGCGGCTACACTTGCTGTTGCTGAATATGAAGGTCCTGTATACTTGCGTTTCGGACGTCCTGCGGTTCCAGTTTTCACACCAGCTGATCAAAAATTTGAAATTGGTAAAGGAATTTTAATGAACGAAGGTTCTGATGTAACAATCGTTGCTACTGGACATTTGGTTTGGGAATCTTTGGTTGCAGCTGCTGAATTAGAAAAAGAGGGAATCTCTTGTGAAGTAATCAATATTCATACTATTAAACCTTTGGATGAAGAAATAATCTTAAACTCTGTCAAAAAAACAGGTAAAATTGTTACAGCTGAAGAGCACAATATCTTAGGAGGTTTAGGAGAATCTGTTGCACGAGTTTTAGCTCAAAAATTACCAACAAAACAAGCTTTTGTTGCAGTTAATGATACATTCGGTGAATCTGGAACACCTTCAGATTTGATGAAAAAATATGGTATTGATTCTACTGCAGTAATCGAAAAAGTAAAATCTTTACTTTAATACCTTTCAATAAAATAAAAAAGGAGCTTATTAAAAGCTCCTTTTTTATTGTTTTAGATTATTTAGGTTGGTTATAAAAGCAAAAATAGCTTTTACTATATATTTATCTTGCAAAAATAAGTTATCTTGCTTATTCAAAAAATACTCATCAATCGGTATTGTGGATAAACAATAAATCTAATTTTATGAATAAATCTGATCAAAAATCTTTAATAGAATATACTACAATCGTCAAACAACTTTGGAGTGAAAATACTGATTGTAGAAATAAAGAAGAAAAGGAGGATTGTTTTAAATCGATTGAAGAATCATTACAAGCATTCGCAAGTTTATCTATTGGTGAATATTTTATGTATGTAATCAATCCTAATTCGGCTGTTTTCGAGTATGTTTCTCCACAAGCTGAATCTATTTTAGGTTATCATCCGACAGAATATACCGCAGAACTTTGTGTAAAAATTGTACATCCTGATGATTTAGAAAATGTCATTGATATCCAACAAAAAATTGCAAATTTTAACACAGAAATTACGCCAGAGGAAAGAGTCAATTATAAATTTATGTATAACTTTCGTGTGATAGATAAAAAAGGAATTATTCATCAAATACATCTTCAACATTTTTTTTATGAATTGAGCGAAAATCTATTACCTAATCGTGTTTTTTGCTTAGCAAATGATATTACACAAATAAAAGTTGGTGGAATTCCAACTATGCAAATTTATAACATCGAAAATGGTTTAAGTAACTTGCTTCATCCGAAAACAGATTCTTCATTATTGTTAACGAAAAAAGAAAAAGAAATTGTAGAATATTTGTTCAGAGGTTATACAAGCCAAGATATTGCTGATGCTATTGGTTTGAGTAAACATACAATAGATACGCATCGAAGAAATATTTTGAAGAAAAACCATTGTTCAAATACATCTGAATTGTTTAGTCTTTACTTTAAAAAGTAAAAAAGCAAGCCGATAAGCCGGGTTCTGTCATCTTAATGATTTAAAATGCTTTGTCATTTATCTAGTGTTTCAGTTGCCTGAAACATCAATCTGCCTACCCCCCAGCAACGAACGAGTAGCTCTTAACTGCTGGTATACATGGCATTGCTCCGCATAGAGTTTACCTGGTTTCACTACAGCCGAACTGTACATACTTTCTGTTGCACTTGTCCTCGCCTCTCGACGGACGGGCGTTACCCGCTATGCTTACTCTTTGGAGCCCGGACTTTCCTCTTCACGTACATGAAGCGACAAAGTGGCTTGCTGAGCACAAATGTACGGCAAAAGTTACCGAAATAAAAAAGGCTTAAACAAAAATGTTTAAGCCTTTCTTTTATAGAAACTTAGAAATTATTCTGATTTTTCTTCTTTCGTTTTTCCTTTTACAGAAATTTTAACACCATCTTTTGCTTCATTCAAGTCAAGGATTAATTGATCACCTTCACTTATTACCGCATTGATAATCTCCTCTGCCATCGGATCTTCAATATATTTCTGAATAGCACGTTTCAATGGACGAGCACCGTAATCTTTATCAAAACCTTTGTCAGCAATAAAATTTTTCGCTTCTTCAGTTAATTCGATATGATAATCTAATGCTGTCAGACGCTCAATTAAACTTGCTAACTCAATATCAATAATCTTCATGATATTTTCTTTTGTTAATGAATTAAAGAAAATAATATCATCAATACGATTTAAGAATTCTGGAGCAAAAGCACGTTTTAATGCTGTTTCAATTGTTGATTTTGCACGTTCATCTGCAGAATCTTTCTTCGATGAAGTTCCAAATCCAACGCCATCACCAAAATCTTTTAATTGTCTTGTACCAATGTTAGATGTTAAAATGATAATCGTATTACGGAAATCAACTTTACGACCTAAACTATCTGTTACATGACCATCATCCAAAATTTGTAATAAGATATTGAATACATCAGGATGCGCTTTTTCGATCTCATCAAGCAAAATTACTGCATATGGTTTACGACGCACTGCTTCTGTCAACTGACCACCTTCTTCGTAGCCAACATAGCCCGGAGGTGCTCCTACTAAGCGAGAAACCGCAAATTTCTCCATGTATTCTGACATATCGATACGAATTAAAGCATCATTAGAATCAAAGATTTCCTTCGCCAAAACTTTCGCTAATTGTGTTTTACCAACACCTGTTGTACCTAAGAAAATGAATGAACCTATTGGTTTGTTCGGATCTTTTAATCCTGCACGATTACGTTGAATTGCTTTCACAACTTTCGTTACCGCTTCATCTTGTCCAATTACTTTTCCTTTCATTAACTCATTCATTTGAGCTAATTTTTTCAATTCTTTTTCAGCAACACGATGAACAGGAACTCCTGACATCAACGAAACTACTTCCGCTACATTTTCCTCTGTAACCGTTTCGCGATTCTCTTTTGATTCTTGCATCCATTTTGCTTGTTCACGTTTCAAATCGCTTTCTAATTGCTTTTCTGAGTCACGTAAACGAGCTGCTTCTTCGTATTTCTGAGATTTCACAACTTTCGTTTTTTCTTCACGAACCTCTTCTAATTTTGCTTCAAGATCTAAAATTTCTTGTGGAACTTTTATATTCTTGATATGAACGCGAGAACCAGCTTCATCTAAAGCATCAATCGCTTTATCTGGCAAGAAACGATCTGTGATATAACGTGTTGTCAAATTAACACACGCTTGCAACGCTTCATCTGTATAATTTACATTATGATGCGCTTCGTACTTATCTTTGATGTTCTGTAAAATCTGTAATGTTTCTTCAGGCGTTGTTGGCTCTACCATCACATTTTGAAAACGACGAACTAATGCGCCATCTTTTTCGATGTACTGACGATATTCATCCAACGTTGTTGCACCAATACATTGTAATTCTCCACGAGCTAATGCTGGTTTAAACATGTTAGAAGCATCCAAAGAACCTGTTGCTCCTCCTGCTCCAACTATCGTATGTAATTCATCAATGAAAAGAATAATGTCATCATTTTTCTCTAATTCATTCATGATGGCTTTCATCCTTTCTTCAAATTGCCCACGGTATTTAGTTCCAGCAACTAACGAAGCTAAATCTAATGTAACTACACGTTTGTTGAACAAAACGCGCGAAACTTTACGTTGTACAATTCGTAAGGCTAAACCTTCTGCGATTGCAGATTTACCAACACCTGGTTCTCCAATTAACAATGGATTATTCTTTTTGCGACGAGAAAGAATTTGAGAAACACGTTCTATTTCTTTTTCACGCCCAACAACAGGATCCAATTTTCCTTCTTGTGCTATCGCTGTTAAATCTCGTCCGAAATTATCTAAAACAGGTGTTTTACTTTTCGAAGTTGATTTACTTTTAGACGCACGTTCAAAATCGCTATCAGAATCCCCTCCATCAAAAGATGGATTTTCTGCACGAGGAGATTGAATTTCCTCATCTTGAAATTGAAATTTGAATTCTTCCTTTACTGTATTGTAATCAATATCTAACCTATTCATTAACTTGGTAATCGGATCGTTTTCATTACGAAGGATACACAATAATAAGTGAATTGTATTTACAGTCGGACTTTTAAACAATTTTGCTTCTAAGAATGTGGTTTTCAACGCTCTTTCGGCTTGTTTTGTCAAACTCAAATTTTTTATATTATTAACCGGAGTTTCTTTAGCTGGGTTTAGGTTTTCTATTTTTTGACGCATTTCGTCTAAATCAACATTTAATGCTTCTAAGACAGAAATGGCTTTCCCTTCACCGTCGCGAATAATCCCCAACAGAAGGTGTTCCGTTCCTATTTGGTCGTGGCCTAATCTCAACGCTTCTTCCTTACTGTAAGAAATAACGTCTTTTACTTGTTGTGAGAAATTATCGTTCATTTTATTATTTAAGCTGTCTTTAACAAATATAATTATTCTGGTAGACTATAGCATAAATTATGCCTATGTCCGAAATGATTTGATGAATCCCTAAAATAGGGAATTATTGTCTATTAATTTCAAAATAGCTGACAATATTTCATATCAATTCTTAATGAATTCATAAAAATTTGAGAAATAGATGTAGTCGCTAAGAAATCGTATAAATCGCCTTTATTCATCTTTAATTGATCATGTAAATCAATTATTTCTTCTGAAGAAAGTGTAGAATTTGATTGTATAATTTGATCAATTTCATTTCTTCTTTCAGGACTGTATAAAGTAGACGAACACCATGTTACAATTTTTTCTTGTGAAACGTCTTTTACACTCAATTCATTTTCATTCCAAAACAAAAGGTAAGCATTTTTAGTTGTTCTTTCAAAAACAAAAATGGTAAAAGGTGCGATTTCTGACAAATTTTCCGAATTAACAAACTCTTTTACAGTATTATACTTCAACAAATCTAATAAAATAATTCCTCTACTTTCTCTGTATTGCTCTTTAAGATGTAATGGTTTTTCGATTCCACCATTCAAAATACAAGCAACATATTGCTCCGAATAGAACATCCAAGTACCTTTTGCTCGTTCATCAACAGGCGAAAAATAGGTTTTTCCGAAACGTATTTGTTCTACAATTTCATTTGAAGAAGATCGACTAATTTCTTCGTCTCGGTTGTGGGTCAACACAAATTCATCATCATTTCTATAAAAACTGACTATACACATCTCATTTTTCAATTTAGTTCAAATGTAAAAATTTATCTTTGCAAAGAATTATGAGTATTCAGAAAACTATATCGCATTCTTTTGATGAAATGAAATCAATTCTTTTGCAATTTGACGATACGTCTTTTCAACAAGAATTAAAAATTATTTCAAACGCTTCTGTTGGTCAACATTTTCGTCATATTATTGAGTTTTACTCTTGTTTGCTACAAGCTCAGGAAAATCGTTGTATTTCTTATGATGATCGACAACGTAATCATTCGTTAGAAAATTCTGTTGTTGAAAGTTTGACGACTTTAAATCATTTAAAAACTAAAATTGAAGCTTTAGATTTAGACATAACTATTCAACTCAAACAGAATTATTATGGTGAACATTTTATGATTAATACCACAAATTATCGTGAAATAATGTATTGTTTTGATCATAGTATTCATCATTTTGCATTGATTAAAATCGCCATTGAAACTCATTTTCCCACATTTAAAATTCCACAAAATTTTGGAATTGCTTCTTCAACAATTGCTTTTCAAAATCAAGAAAAATGAAACCAAATATTGCGAAATGGACACAATACGAATTTTGGCCATTCTGGCTATTCTATGGACCATTAACACCTTGGTATATTTATAAAATTTTTCAGGCAGGTGCACCAGCTTACTTTTGTTCCGTAAATCCAAAAATGAAATGGGGCGGATTTATCGATTATTCGAAAATAGATTTATTGAATCAAATTGAAGAAGATTACAAACCAAAAACTGTTTTTTTTGAGGAATTTACAACACAAAAACTTCCGTTTAATTTTCCTTTTATTGCCAAACCAAATCTTGGTGAACGTGGAATTGGAGTCGAATTAATTCGAAATAATTTTGACTGGAATCATTATTTAAAACAAAATAATCGTGATTTAATTTTACAAGAATATATTCAATCAAATTTTGAATTTGGTGTATTTTACGTTCGATTACCAAAAGAAAAAAATGGTAAAATACTTTCGATTACAGCAAAAGATTTTTTAACATTTACAGGCGATGGAAAGTCGACGTTAAAAGAATTAATCGATCAAAATTTAAGAGCATTTTACCGAAAAGATTATTTAACTAAACGCTATCAAAACGAGTTAAATTCTATTCTTGCAAAAGGTGAACAATTATTAGTAGAGCCTATTGGTAATCATAGTCGTGGAACTACATTTTTGGATGGATCATATTTAAAAACGATAAAATTAGAAGAAACCATTGATCAAATCGCTCAAAAAATTGATGGATTTTATTATGGGCGAATTGATTTGAAAGCAAAAAGTTTAGAAGATTTTCAAAACGGAAATTTTGTCATACTCGAAGTTAATGGAGCTAATTCGGAAGCAACACACATCTACGATCCTTCATTCAACCTCATAAAAGCTTATAAAGAAGTGATTAAGCATTTAGATTATCAACATAACATTGCTATACAAAATCATCAATTAGGTGTAAAATGGACGGATTGGAAATTGCTTGCAAAAGAATTAATCAAACGATTTTAATCATAATTTAACCAATTTTGGCAGTATTTCTCGAAAGGAATAAAGATTGAAAGCAACATCCGAAACCATTTATATGAGGTATCCCTTTCCAAAGAAAACAATTATAATCCCGTTATTATTACTTATCCCCATGTGGATTATCTTTCTATTTCAACAAAATGGATACAGCTTTGATGGTTGTTATGGTGTTATTCCTCGAACTTTTGTAGGCTTGAAAGGTATTTTATTTTCACCATTTTTCCATTCGGGATGGAAACACATTATTAGCAATACTTTTCCATTGGCATTTCTAAGCTTTATCGCCTTGTTAATGTATGATAGATTGGCCTATTACGTTATTTTCTTTGGTTGGATTTTATCAGGAACAATCTTATGGATTATTGGAAATCCCTCATTTTTAGATGATAACGTAAGTTGTCATATTGGTGCAAGTTCTATTGTTTATTTATTGGCTTCGTTTATCTTTTTTAGTGGTATTATCCGAAAAGAACGTGGTTTGATGGCAATATCATTAATTATTATTTTATTATATGGTGGAATGATTTGGGGGATGGTTCCGCAAGAAATTTTACCTCAACTAAAAACAGATACAAGTAGTAATTCTATCTCATGGGAAGGTCATTTGAGCGGATTTATTTCAGGTGCGTTTTTCGCCTATTTATTTCGAAAAATTGGTCCACAAAAAGAAGTTCCGAAATGGGATCAAGAAAATTATTATGACCCACAAGCCGAGCATTTATGGGAAGTTTACCAAGAACAAGAACGTTTGAGAGCAGAATATTTAGAATCTTTGAATGAAGAAGATGAAAATCCAAATTATTACATAAAACAAAACCCTGAAAATTAATTTTCAGGGTTTTTATCTTGTAATCAATCTCTTTTTAGAAAGGCATTCCAGGAATGTTTGGTAAGTTTTCTTGAGCAGTTTTCTTCGCTCTATCGATTGCTTCTGTTTTTACTTGCTCTAACGCTTTGTTTAACGTCATTACTAATAAATCCTCAATCTCTTCTTTCTCCATTCCTTCAGCAAGTTCAATATCTTTTACTGTTGCCAATTTAGACATGGTAATTTTTACTTTTCCGTCGTTAGAAGTAGTTGTAAAAATTTCTCCGTCTAATTCATTCTTTAAATCAGAAAATTTATCTTTAAATGAATTGATTTTTCCCATCATTCCCATGATGTCTCCAAAATTTCCAAACATTTTTTTTATCTTTAATAATTAATTATTCATGTAATTTTTTCCACAATAAATCTTTCAATTCTGTAATTCCTTTTCCAGAAACTGACGAAATAAATATTGTTTCGATATCAGTTGGTAATTGTGCTCTAATTTCAGCTTCCAATTCATCATCTAACATATCTGATTTAGAGATAGCTAAAACACGTCCTTTATCTAATAATTCTGGATTAAATTTTTTCAATTCATTCAACAGAATTTCATATTCTTTTTTATAATCTTCTGCATCCGCAGGAATCAAAAACAAGAGATTCGAATTACGCTCGATATGACGTAAGAAGCGATGTCCAAGTCCCTTTCCTTCTGCTGCTCCTTCGATAATCCCAGGAATATCTGCCATAATAAATGACTGGTGATTACGATAATCAACAATCCCTAAGTTAGGTGTTAAAGTTGTAAATGCGTAATCTGCAATTTTAGGTTTTGCAGCCGAGACAGCCGATAACAAAGTCGATTTACCAGCATTTGGAAAACCTACTAATCCAATATCAGCTAAAATTTTCAACTCCAATGTAACATAAAGTTCATCTCCTTCTATACCTGGTTGTGCATAACGAGGTGTTTGACGTGTTGCAGAACGGAAATGCCAGTTTCCTAAACCTCCTTTTCCTCCTTTTGCAATAATTAATTTTTGTCCATTTTCTGTTACTTCGCCAATAATATTTCCTTCTTCATCTCTGGCAATTGTTCCAATCGGAACTTCCAAAATAATATCTTCACCATCAGCACCAGTTGAACGAGATTTACCTCCTCGACCACCATTTTGCGCACGGAAATGTTTTTTAAATCGAAATTCTAACAATGTCCAAAGATTTGAGTTTCCTACAAGTGTGATGTTTCCTCCACGTCCACCATCTCCACCATCTGGTCCTCCTTTGTCAATATATTTTTCGCGATGCAAACTTGCTGAACCCGCACCTCCATGTCCGGCTCTACAATTTATTTTTACGTAGTCAACAAAATTTGATTGCATATTTTCTCTCTTTTAATTAGTCTGCAAAAGTACGATTTCTAATTTGTTTATTAAAATCTAATTGTTAAGTTTCAAAATATTGTAAAACTGATGAATAGTTGAGTTGAATATTTATCGGATATGTTTAATTTTGCAGCATGTACAAACAAGTCAAGCAAATTCTATTTCAATTACAGCCTGAAGATGCGCATCATTTTGTTATGCGTAACCTAAAAAATTATGTTGCATTTCCTGGTGTTGGAAAACTATTAGATAAATTTTATCAATTCAATCATCCAAGTTTAGAACGTGAAGTTTTTGGAATCAAGTTCAAAAATCCAATTGGTTTAGCTGCAGGTTTTGATAAAAATGCTGAATACATCGAAGAATTGAACCACTTCGGATTTGGTTTTATCGAAATTGGGACCGTTACACCAAAACCTCAACCCGGAAACGAAGCTCCTCGAATGTTTCGTTTAGTTGAAGATGAAGCAATTATTAATCGAATGGGATTTAATAATAAAGGTGTTGACTATGCTGTTAAAAAAATAAAAGAATTACCTCATCGCGAGCGTTATATCATTGGTGGAAATATTGGTAAAAATAAAGTCACTCCAAACGAAGATGCGGTTGATGATTATGTGAAATGCTTCAATGCTTTGTTTGATTATGTTGATTACTTTGTCGTGAACGTAAGTTCGCCAAACACACCAGGATTACGGGATTTACAAGAAAAAGAACCCTTATTGTACATCTTAAAATATTTGCAACAATACAATCACCAACACGAAATACCAAAGCCTATTTTACTTAAAATCGCTCCTGATTTGACCAATTCTCAATTAGACGATATTATTGAAATCGTGTTAGAATCTAAAATTGCTGGAGTTATAGCTACTAATACAACCATTTCAAGAGAAGGATTAAATTCTGATCCAGAGATTGTAAAAGAAACAGGCGGCGTTTCAGGAAAACCACTTAAAAAGCGTTCGACAGAAGTCATTCGTTATCTTTCAGAAAAATCGAACAAAGCCTTTCCTATTATTGGTGTTGGCGGTATTCATACAGCCGAAGATGCAAAAGAAAAGTTGGAAGCTGGTGCAAGTTTATTACAGGTTTACACAGGTTTTATTTACGAAGGTCCTGCTGTTGTAAAGAATATTTGCAAAGGATTGGTTGAAGATAAATAACTCGTACAAAGTTTGACTAAATAAATTAAACTTGATAATAAAAAAAGGATTCTCAATCAAGAATCCTTTTTATTTCTATATAAAGTTGTTCTTACAAAACTTCTTTAATTGCTGCGTTTAACTTTTCAGTAATATCTTCAATAGAACCTACTCCATCAATCTCAACCCATTTTCCTTGTGCTTTGTAGTGTTCAGCTACAATTGCAGTTTTTTGATAATACTCAGTAATACGATCACGAATTATTTTTTCGTCTACATCATCTGCACGTCCAGATGTTTTTCCGCGCTCTAATAAACGTTCTACTAAAATTTCGTCATCGACAACTAATGCCAATGTAATCGAAACTTCGTTGTTATATTTATCAGCAAGGATTTTATCTAAAGCCTCTGCTTGAGACGTAGTACGTGGATATCCATCAAAAATATATCCTTGTTCATTTGGATTATTGTCTAAATGATCAACCAACATATTTGTTGTCACCTCGTCTGGAACTAACTGCCCCTTGTCCATGTAAGATTTTACAAGTGCACCTAATTCTGTTTCATTTTTTAAGTTGAAACGGAACAAGTCTCCTGTAGAAATTTGAGGAGTTTGGTATTTTTCTTCTAAAAATTTAGCTTGTGTTCCTTTACCACTGCCAGGAGGTCCGAACAATACAATGTTTAGCATGTTGTTTAATGTTTTATTTGATAAATATCTGGTAAATTTCTTCCTAATCCGTCAAAATCTAATCCATAACCTACTACAAATTTGTCAGGAATAGAAATTCCTACTAAATCTACTTTCAACTCTTTTTTGTAAGCATCTGGTTTAAATAATAAAGTAGCTACTTTCAAAGATTTCACCTTTTTCTCTTTCAAGATACGGTGCAATTCTACTAACGTATTACCTGTATCTACAATATCTTCTAAAATAATTACATGACGTCCTTCAACACTCATCGGAATATCCATCTCAATTTGAACTTTTCCTGTTGATTCTGTTCCTTCGTAAGATTTTAACTTCAAGAAAGAAATCTCACATTCTCCTTGATATTGTTTTAAGAAATCGCTAAAGAACATGACAACTCCGTTTAAAACTCCGACAAAAATCGGCCTTTCGTCTTTGTATTCTTCATAAACTTCGTTTGCCATATTTTTGATGGCGTGTTCTATTTCTTCAAATGCGATGTACGGAATAAATTTTTTACCGTGAATTTCTATTTCTTTCATTGTTTGAGATATTCAAATATATACTTTTTTTGATAAAGTTTAAAACATTTATCTATTTTATTAGATTGTCATTGAGAAAATACGTGTTTCAGGCTCGTTATCTATCATTCTCTTATCGAATGTCATACATAAATTTCGAACAAATGGACGTCCTTGTTCTTTCACGATTAAACCATTTTCTACAAATTCAATCAAATTATCGTCTACCATGCCTTGTAACATCGTTTTAATTCGCTCTACATCATCAAATCTCATACTTTCATCAGCCCAAGAAGTTTCTAAATTACACATTAAATTTAGAATATGACGACGCATAATTAAATCTTCTTCTGATAAAATATGACCTTTGAAAACGGATAATTCTCCGTTATGGATTGATTTTTCGTACTCTTCTACTGTTTTTTCATTTTGTGCGAAACTATACCAAGAATCGCTAATAGAAGAAACTCCTAAGCCTACCATTAATTGTGTTTTCGAAGAAGAATATCCCATAAAATTACGGTGTAATGTATGCTCCTTCATTGATTGATACATCGAATCGTGTTCTAATGCAAAGTGATCCATTCCTATTTCGAAATAATTCATTTCTTCGAACATTTTTTTTCCTTCTTCGTACAAAGCACGTTTCAATTCTGGCGTAGGTAAATCTTCTTCATGAAAACCACGTTGTCCAACTCCTTTTATCCATGGTACATGTGCATAACTATAAAAAGAAATACGATCTGGATTAAGTTGTTTTGTCAAATTAATTGTCTCTAACATTCCTTCCATTGTTTGATGAGGAAGCCCAAAAATCAAATCGTGAGAAATCGATGAAAAACCAATTTTACGCGCTTCTTCTGTTGCTCTTTTCACATTTTCGAAAGGTTGAACACGATTAATCGCTTTCTGAACTTTAAGATCATAGTCTTGTACACCATACGAAATACGTCTAAAGCCTAAATCGTATAATACTTGTAAATGTTCTTTTGTTGTGTTATTCGGATGTCCTTCTAAACTAAATTCGTGTCCTTCGGCAGCATCCGCATATTCAAAAATACCATCAATTAATTTCTTCAAATTTTCTGAAGAGAAAAAAGTTGGTGTTCCTCCTCCTAAATGAATTTCCTTAATTTTTGGTCGAGATGAAAATAAATCTACATACAATTTCCATTCTTTCAAAACTGTATCAATATAAGGAATTTCTACCGAATGTTGTTTAGTAATACGTTTGTTACATGCACAAAATGTACACAAAGACTCACAATAAGGTAAGTGAATATAAATTGATATTCCTTCTTCTGCATTACTTTCATCAAAAGATCGTTGGAAAGTTTCCACCCATCCTTGTTTTGTAAATCCATTATTGTCCCAAAATGGAACTGTAGGATAACTTGTGTAACGAGGTCCTGGAATATTGTATTTTTGGATTAAATTATTCATATCTAAAAAATTAAAAATACTTAATCAAGTTGATTAAGTATTATTTAATATTATTGAATTCTAAAAAAAAAAAATTAAAGAATTGCTTGACGAACTCTAACTAATTTCGTTAATAATCCTTCTAACAAATCTAATTGTAACATATTTGCTCCGTCGCTTTTTGCATTTTTAGGATCTTGATGCGTTTCGATAAAAATTCCGTCAGCACCTACAGCAATTCCAGCTTTTGCAATCGTTTCGATTAACTCTGGTTTTCCTCCTGTAACACCCGAAGCTTGATTTGGTTGTTGTAATGAATGCGTGATATCTAAAATAACTGGCGCATAGTTTTGCATCACAGGAATTCCACGATAATCCACCACTAAATCACCATAACCTAACATTGTTCCTCGTTCGATTATAGCTACATTATTGTTACCTGAATCTGTCACTTTTTCAACAGGAAATTTCATTGCTTCTGGCGAAAGAAACTGTCCTTTTTTCAGCGTAACATGCTTCCCTGTTTTTGCTGCAGCAACAACTAAGTCCGTTTGACGAACCAAAAAAGCAGGAATTTGTAAAACATCTACATAAGCTGCAGCCATTTCTGCATGAAAAGGTTCATGAATATCCGTTGTTGTAGGAACATCAAATGTTTCGCCTACTTTTTGAATAATCTTCAATGCTTTTTCATCTCCAATTCCTGTAAAACTATCAATACGAGAACGGTTTGCTTTTCTGAAAGATCCTTTAAAAACATAAGGAATCTCTAATTTATCAGTAATGTTAATTACTTTTTCAGCAATTCTCAAAGCCATATCCTCATTCTCGATGGCACATGGACCAGCAAGTAAAAAGAAATTTGGCGAATCTTTGTGTTTTATCTTTGATAAAGTTTCTATCATTGTGCAAATTTACACAAAGTTATCGACTTATTTTTCATAATTTTGCCTATACTTTATCATTCTTATTTATCATTTTATGGATTTTTTATCTAATATTGGTATAGCTGATATTTTTGGCTATTTAGCTTCAGTCTTTATTGTACTAGCATTCTTTTTTTCAAAAATCACAACCATTCGTATTATCAATGCAATAGGGTGTATATGTTTTGTAATTTATGCTGCAATGATTAAGGCTTGGCCAGTTCTTATTCCGAATGCGTTATTATTTTTAGTACAGGCTTATTATATTGCTTTTAAACCTGGAAAATAACCTTTAAAAACCACAACATTGAAAATTCTTTCTGCAGTATTAAATAATATTGAAACGGATCAACGATTAGATAAAGTTTGTCATTCTTTATTGAAATTTGGATATGATGTAGAATTAATTGGCGCAACATTAAAAGGAAAGCCAAATTTGAATAAACCATACAAAACGCATTTGATTGAGATGAATAATCAATCAACGATGAAAATGTATGCCGAATTTAATTGGAAATTATTTTTTACTTTATTAAAAAAAACAGATAAAAAGACCATTTTATTAGCAAATGATTTGGACAGTTTATTCCCTTTTTACTTGGTCAGCAAAATCAAAAATAGACCTTTAGTTTTTGATAGTCATGAGATTTTCTCAGAGTTACCATCACTTCAGAATCGTCCAAAAACAAAAAAAATATGGAAAACTTTAGAACAATTCTTACTTCCAAAAATCAATCATTTTTACACCGTTAGTGATGGATATGCTAATTGGTTTCATAAAGAATATGGCGCTAATCCGGTTGTGATTAGAAATGTTCCCAATCGAACAAAACTGAATGATAAACAAGATTTTATTTTCTTTCGCTTACCCGAAAATCCAACGAATGACAAAATTTTAATGTATCAAGGAGCAATCAATATGAGTCGAGGAATCGATAAAATGATTGAAGCATTTAAGTATGTCGAAAATTGTCAATTTTGGATTGCTGGAGAAGGTCCAAAAAAAGCAGAATACGAGCAATTGGTAAAAAATTTAAACCTTACAAATCGCATTCATTTTTTAGGAAATATCCCCCCAAAAACTTTAAAAACCATAACACCTTTAGCTGATGTAGGAATGAGTTTGGAAGAAGATTTAGGTTTAAGCTATCGCTATGCTCTACCGAATAAACTATTTGACTTTATTCAAGCAAGAGTTCCTATTTTAGCGACAAATTTACCAGAGATAAAAAAAATGGTAGAAGAATACAACGTAGGTAAAGTGATTATAAACCATGAACCAAAACATTTGGCCGAAACAGCACAAGAGATCTTAAACGAAGGAAAACGAAGTTACCAAGAAAATCTTGCAAAAGCTGCAAAAGAACTTTGTTGGGAAAACGAAGAAATAAAACTTAAAGCAATTTTTGAACAAATAAAAAAATAGGTTAATCTCCTTAACCTATTCTTTTTCTTTTTTATATACATGCGGATTTTCGACTACTCCTTTCTTAAAAACCTTTCTAACCCCCATTCTCAACGCATTATCAACTTGTAAAACTTGATCCAACACTTTTTGTTCAGGACGCCCTCTAAAAGATGTAACATGAAACGAATCTGTTTCTCTTAAAGGTTCTTTCGAAAAATAATAATTCGACACACATTTTCTAAACCCTTCATATTTTATTGGTGAAACCGAATGCAACGATTCATTATGCGTCGCCATTACAGCTAATCGATTGAATTTACTAAAAATTGTAATCTGCTCATTCTTCAATCCATTTGGCCAAATTTCTAAATTTCCTCCATACTCTTCTCTCCAATCTGGTGTCACATAATACAATAAATTTAATACGCGCCATAATTCTCTTTTTGCATCATGAGAATTATCTAAATGTGGTTGTAAAAATTGTTTATTTCCCATCATCGACAATCCGCCAGCATACAAAGAAGAATCTGGAATAGGTTGCTTTATATCACATATTTCTGCAATCAAACTCACAATTCTTTCGTCTTGAAAAGCATAAATAATCTCTTCCAAAATAGGATGATATTGGTTCATTTGAACAGCGATATATTTATCTTCTTTCAAACTTTTTTTCAAAACCATTTCATCTTTAGAAGGAAAGTTTTCATTAATTTCCAATGCTAAATCTTTTGGCAATAAATCATCTATCCAAAAATATCCAATTTTATTTTTAGAAGTATGATATTGCTGTTTTATAGTGTCTTTTTGGTCTTTAATTTTTTGTAAAATTAAATCTGCAAAATTTTCTCTGCGCATATTCGTTGTTAATTGTATTTAAATTTAAGAAAAAATTTCGTTTAAAATATTTTTTGCATTCATTCTGTCATTTAAATAAGTTTCTAAAATAGATTTGTAAGTTTCTGAAGCAATAAATGGTTTATTTTTCAATAAATTAATTTGTTCAATAAGCTCCTTTTTATTCTTAACTTCAATACATAATTGACGAATATGATCGTCATCTATCACATTGTCATTAATAATAGAATATCGACTATTAAATAATGCATTTACAACTTTCAATTTCGTTCCAGACTGCTGAAAAGACCAACTAATATTCATTTGAGCATTTTTAAACAACGTTAACAGATGTTTAAAATCTTCTAAGTAAATAAATTTAATATTCTTTCTACCAACTATTTTATCTTCAACCCATGCTTGTTTAGAACTTGAAGCGATGATTAAAGGATAATCTATATCGTTAAAAACATCAATCAAAAATTCTACAGCTCTACGGTTATCTGCTGCTCTTAAATCCCCATGATACAAGGCATAATGACCACAACCTTTTAAATTAAAAAAGGTATTATTCCCATGAAAAACAGGTATAAATTTACCTTTAGAAAACGTTTGATATATATAATCTTGTTCATAATTAGACAACGTGAAAATTTGATCAAAATGACTCATAATCGGCTCATATTTAATGTACTTTTTAGCTTCTAAGTAATACATCACTCTCTTAAGAATATTTGTTTCACTTAAAGCTAAACCTTCAAAATAATTTTGCTCAATATTATGTAATCTTAAATATTTTTTTTGATTTGATAAATTAAATTTTCGAATAATATCTGTCGTTTTAAGGCTTTCAAAAAAAATTGGTGCGTCAATTTTGGTTATATTTTCAAATAATTTATTTCCATTTCTTGAACAAACTGAAAATGGAGATTTATTAAAAACCAAAAAAGGATTTTGCTTGATAGGATAATAGTAGACTTTTTCAGCATACTTTTCTAAACCACTCTCTTTATTTTCTTTAAATCCAAAAACATGTAAATACACTTTTACCCCTAATTGATGAAAAGCCTGTAATTTAAAAAACACATCAATCACTCCACCATAACTTGGAGGAAAAGGTGTGTCCATGCTTACAAAATGTAATGGTTTATCTCTAAACATTTTATTAGTTTAATATATAAAAAAAAGAGTCTACAACTAAGTAAACTCTTTCTTTAAAATTATATTGTATATAAATTTTTATTCTGTGATTGCTTCAGTAACCTCAAATAATTTTCCGTCTTCACAACGTACTTTACGAGCAGGATAACGACGAATAATTTCGTAATCATGTGTAGCCATTAAAACTGCACAATTATTTTGTTTTGACACAGATAACAACAAATCCATTATGTCATTTGAAGTTTCTGGATCTAAGTTTCCTGTCGGCTCATCAGCTAAAATCAATTCTGGATGATTCAACAAAGCACGAGCAATAGAAACACGCTGCTGCTCACCACCTGAAAGACGGAATGGCATCATTTTCTTTTTAGACAACATACCTACTGCATCTAAAACCTCATCGATACGTTTATCAATTGTCGCTTTATCTTTCCAACCTGTAGCCTTCAAAACAAAGATTAAATTTTGTTCAACTGTACGGTCTGTTAATAATTGGAAATCCTGAAAGACAATCCCTAAATGCCTTCTAAGGTCTGGAATTTTACTTGTTTTTAATGATTTCAAATCCATTCCAACCACAGCTCCTTGCCCTGATTGTAGTGGTAAATCACCATAAAGTACTTTTAACAAACTACTTTTTCCACTTCCCGTTTTCCCGATTAGATAAACAAATTCACCTTCGTTTAGTGTAAAATTAACGTCCGATAATACTAAATGATTTCTTTGATATATAGATGATTGACTTAACTCAATTACATTTTTAGCTTCCATACTTATTACAGTCTTTAAAACAAATGTAAAAAAAAAGCTTGAAAGAACGACCTTCAAGCTTATTTTTTATGAATTGTAGCGATTATCTTTTAGCTCTTACTTCACTAACAGTTAATGCTTTTCTTCCTTTCTTTCTACGAGCAGCTAATACTTTGCGCCCGTTTTTAGAAGCCATACGCTCACGGAATCCGTGTTTGTTTCTTTTTTTTCTGTTACTTGGTTGAAATGTTCTCTTACTCATCTTTACTAAGTTTCTAATCCATTACTCGAATGGGTTGCAAATATACAGTTAATATTATTAATTCAAAAATCAAAATGATAGAAAATTACAAAAAAGCTGAATTAATAGTAAACCGCGTTCCGTTCTACACTTTGTAATTTTCGAAGTGCAAATATAAAAACATTTTTTTGTTAAGCAAGAGAAAATTAAAACAATAACAATTAAAACTTATCAACATTTTGTTTCACTTAATCAAATCAACCAATTTTCGGAACGATGTAAAATGAATCCTTAAAAGTTTCATAAAACATCAAATATCTTGTTTTTATCAGTCTTTTTTTTGCTTAAAATTCGTATATTAGCCACCTTATATAACAAAACAATATGACTGAAGGAGAAAGACTAATCCCAATTAACATTGAGGATGAAATGAAATCCGCTTACATCGATTATTCGATGTCGGTAATCGTATCTCGTGCGCTTCCGGATGTGCGTGATGGTTTAAAACCTGTACATCGTAGAGTATTATTCGGAATGTATGAATTAGGTGTTTTTTCTAATCGTTCTTACAAAAAGTCGGCACGTATTGTAGGGGAAGTTTTAGGTAAATTTCACCCACATGGCGACAGTTCTGTTTACGACACTATGGTACGTATGGCACAACCTTGGTCTTTGCGTTACTTATTAGTTGACGGACAAGGTAACTACGGTTCTGTAGATGGTGATCCACCCGCTGCAATGCGTTATACTGAAGCAAGACTTCAAAAAATATCAGACGAATTATTAGCTGATTTAGATAAAGAAACAGTTGATTTTCAACTAAACTTCGACGATACAATCCAAGAACCTACGGTTTTACCAACACGTGTTCCTAACCTATTAGTGAATGGTGCATCTGGTATTGCAGTTGGTATGGCTACAAATATGGCTCCGCACAACTTAACAGAAGTTATTGACGGAACTATCGCTTATATTGATAATCGTGAAATTACAATTGACGAATTAACACAATATATCAAAGCACCAGACTTCCCAACTGGAGGTACTATTTATGGTTACGACGGAGTAAAACAAGCCTTCGAAACTGGACGTGGACGTGTTGTTTTACGTGCAAAAACTAATTTCGAAGAAGTACATGGGCGCGATTGTATTATCGTAACAGAAATTCCTTACCAAGTTAACAAAGCAGACATGATTGCAAAAACTGCTGAGTTGGTAAAAGACGGTAAATTAGATGGTATTTCTGAGATTCGTGACGAATCTGACCGTAAAGGTATGCGTATCGTTTATGTCTTAAAAATGGACGCAGTTCCTAACGTAGTTTTAAATAAATTATTTAAATTCACTCAATTACAATCATCTTTCAGTGTAAACAATATTGCCTTGGTAAATGGAAGACCAGAGCAATTGAACTTGAAAGATATGATTTATCATTTCGTAGAACACCGTCACGAAGTTGTTATTCGTCGTACTGAATACGAATTAAGAAAAGCACAAGAAAGAGCACACATCTTAGAAGGTTACATGAAAGTAATCGGAACACAAGATGATTTGGACCGTGCAATTAAAATTATTCGCGAATCTGCAACACCAGAGGATGCTCGTACAGGATTAATGGAAGCTTTTGAGTTATCAGAAATTCAGGCACGTGCCATCTTAGATTTACGTTTACGTACATTAACTGGTCTTGAGATTGATAAGATTCGTGAAGAGTACGAAGAAATCATGAAAATGATTAATCACTTAAAAGATATTTTAGCAAACGAAGATTTACGAATGCAAATTATCAAAGACGAACTATTAGAGGTTCGTAAAAAATATGGTGATGAACGTCGTACAGAAATCAATTATGCAGGTGGTGATTTAAATATAGAAGATTTAATTCCTGATGAACAAGTTGTTTTAACAATTTCTCACATGGGTTATATCAAACGTACACCACTTTCAGAATACCGCAAACAATCTCGCGGAGGAGTTGGTAACAGAGCTGCTACAACTCGTGACGAAGATTTCTTAGAATATATGGTTTCAGCATCTAATCACCAATACATGTTATTCTTTACAGAAAAAGGTAAATGTTTTTGGATGCGTGTATATGAAATTCCAGAAGGTTCTAAAACATCTAAAGGTAGAGCTATACAAAACTTAATCAACATCGAACCAGATGACAAAGTAAAAGCCTACATCTTAACACACGACTTAATGAACGAAGAATACGTAAATAATAATTACGTAATTATGGTAACTAAAAATGGTATCATCAAGAAAACATCTTTAGAAGCTTATTCTCGTCCACGTACAAATGGTATTAACGCAATTACAGTTCGTGAAGGTGATACATTATTAGAAGCATTATTAACAGATGGTAAATCTCAAATTATGATCGCTTCTAAATATGGTAAAGCAATTCGTTTCGAAGATGAAAAAGTTCGTCCAATGGGTCGTACTGCTTCAGGTGTTCGTGGAATCAACTTAGGTGATCAACCTGATAATGAAGTTGTCGGAATGATTGTTGTAACTGATGTAGAAAAAGAGACTGTATTAGTCGTTTCTGAACAAGGTTATGGAAAACGCTCATCTATAGAAGATTACCGCGAAACAAATCGTGGTGGAAAAGGTGTCACAACTTTAAATATCACTGACAAAACAGGTAAATTAATCGCAATTGAAGCGGTTACAGATGAAGATGATTTAATGATTATTAATAAATCTGGAGTCGCAATTAGAACAGGTTTAGATGAAATACGTGTAATGGGTCGTGCAACGCAAGGTGTTCGATTGATTAACTTGAAAAAGAACGATGAAATTGCAGCTATTGCAAAAGTGCAAGTTGAAGAAGAATTGGAAGACGAAATGGAAGTTGATGAAGAAGGAAATCCAATTATTGTAGAAAATACAAACGAAAACAACGAAACTCAAGCGAGTGAAACACCTGCTGAGGATCCAAATAAAGAATAATCAATGAAAAAATTATTATTTAGTTTAGGTTTAGTTTTAGCAATGTCAACATCATTTGCTCAAACAAACTCAGAAGAATTAACAACAGAACCTACAGTTTTAGCTGAAAAATACAATAAATTAGCAAAAGAAAACTTAGCAAAAGGTGACGTTACAAAAGCAAGTCAAGATTTAGCAAAATTATCTAAATACGAAAACGGCAAAGTTTGGCAAGTCAAAAATAAAGACACTAAAAAAGATGAGTTTTACTATTCTCAAGCTGATTTAGATAAAGCAACTGCAGCTGGTAATTATGCAAAAGCAAAAGAAGTTGCATTACAACCAAAATATGGTTTCTTATTGCAATCAGAAGTTTCTACTTTAGCGAACAAAGAATTAGACGCTGCTAACAAAGCAATGGATGCTAAACAATACACAGAAGCAGGAACAAAATTCTTGAACGTTTATAATTTAGTTGAAGCTTTAGGTACAAAAGAAGATATATATAAATACCAAGCTGCAATCTGTTTTTACAATGCAAATGATTATGACAAATCATTAACAATTTTGAAAGAATTAGCTGCAAAAGGATTCACAGGTAAATCGGCTAATCAAACAAAAGATTACAACCGTGATATGTATATTTTAGCTCTTAATGGTTTATACAATGCAAAAAAACACGATGCAATTGTAGAAGAAGCTATTGATAAATACCCTACTGATGCTGACATCAACACCATTGCGACTGCAATCTACCAAGTATCTGGAAATTCTGACAAAATGTTAAAACGTATCGAAGAAGCGATTAAAATTAATCCAAATGATGCGCAAAACTATTACAACTTAGGCGTTTTATATTTAGATGATAAATCTAAAACAGAAGAGGCTAAAAAAATGTTCCAAAAATCGATTGAGTTAAACCCAAAACATTTCGAATCTTATAACAATTTAGTGTTAGCTATTTTACAAGCAGACAAAGAAATTGTTGAAGCGATGAACAACAATTTAGGAACATCAAAAAAAGAGAAGGAAATTTACAATGCAAACGAAACAAAACGTAAAGCTTTGTTTACAGAAGCAGTTCCTTATCTTGAAAAAATGTACGAAATTCAACCAGAAAATCGTTTGGTTATTCGTAACTTAATTCAAGCATACAAAACATTAGGAAACGATCAGAAAGAAACTTTCTATCGTGAAGCTGAGAAAAAAACTTTAAAATAATTCTCACAATTATATAACAATAAAAAAGGACTTCAAAT
>NZ_CALGVK010000163.1:0-12567 GCF_937930195.1 uncultured Empedobacter sp. | reverse complement strand
GGCGGTGACGATTTGCTGAATCAAGCAAATGGGCAGCGGCTACTTTTGGGTTATGAACTCGGGAAAGGTTTCGCGAAGCGAAATAAATTAGTCACTAATCTATACTTTCATAATCTTTTTTATCGAGTTGATGATCAATAAACGATACTTTTCTAAGTTTAGCATTTTTCTTCGGAATGATTGGGTAACCTTTGGCTTCAGCGAAAACTTTTGTGAATTTCGCTCCAAAATATAGGATGGTTGCCACGTAATAAATCCACAATAACAGAATAACAAGTGAACCTGCTGAGCCAAAAATGGAAGAATATTTGGAATTGGCGATGTAAATTCCGATTAGGTATTTTGCGATAAAAAATAAAATAGCTGTGAATACTGCTCCAACAAAAGCTGGTTTTGCTTTGATACGTGCGTCTGGTAGAATTTTGAAAAGGATGTAGAAAATCAAAATTGAAATCGAAATACTCAACGTATTATTAAGAAGAATAACGGTTGTCTTGGTCATTATTGCATCGAGCTCGAAAAGACTGAAGATTTCTTCACCAAACGACACCAAAACACTATTGAGAATAACAGTACCAATTAACACGATACCTAAAGAAAGAATGATCAGAAAAGATAGTCCGCGATTGATTGCAAGTTTGATCCACGCTCGACGAGGAACCGCCTCGACACGCCAAATAAGATTGAGACTATCTTGCATATCGGTAAACATAGTGGTAGAACCAAAGACTAAAATTCCGATACCTATATATAAAGCCAGTGAACTATCGCCTGAAATGGTAGAGTTCGCCACAAAGTTTTGAACAGCTAAGGCTACATCTGGACCAACAATATTTTTTAATTCATAATACATTCTGTTTTCGATGGCATCTTTTTTAAAAAATAAACTTGCACTCGAAATGACAATCAATATAAGAGGAGAAAGCGAAAATAAAGCATAATAAGTAAGTGATGCACTAAGTTTCATTATTCGATCTTCACCAAATTCGATAATCGTTTGCTTTATGATATTGAAGTAAAATATGAGTTGCTTCATCCAATGATTTTAAAAAATAAAGATACAAATTAGAAAAGTGACTGCAAAAAAAAGACCATTCGATGAATGGTCTTTTATACATATAATAAATATAATGATTACACTAACATAGTTACAGGGTTCTCGATATACATTCTTAATGTTTGTAAGAATTGAGCTCCTGTTGCTCCATCCACTGTTCGGTGATCGCAAGCTAAAGATAATTTCATGGTATTACCAACGACTATTTGACCGTCTTTTACAACTGGTTTTTCGATGATTGCACCAACAGATAAAATACAAGAGTTAGGTTGATTGATAATCGAAGTAAATGATTCGATTCCGAACATACCTAAGTTTGAAACAGAGAATGTAGATTTTTCCATTTCATCTGCTTTTAATTTGCGATCTCTTGCACGACCTGCATAATCTTTGACCTCAGCAGAAATTTGAGCAAATGATTTTTGATCTGTATTTTTAACAACAGGTACTAATAAACCATCTTCTACCGCAACTGCCACACCGATATTGATGTCTCCATGCTGAATAATTTCTGTATCTGTCCAAGTTGAATTAACCGCTGGATGTTTGCGTAAAGCTATTGCGCATGCTTTCACAATCATATCGTTGAATGAAATTTTCGTATCAGGCACCGAGTTTAATTGTTTGCGCGCAGCAATTGCATTATCCATATCTAACTCAATATTTAAGTAATAATGAGGAGCTGTAAATTTAGATTCTGCTAAACGTTTTGCAATTACTTTTCTCATTTGAGAATTTGGAATCACTTTATCTTCGCCAGAAACAAAAGCTTGAGCAGGTTTAACAACTTCAAATTTTGGTTCAGCTTTTGGTTGTGCGGATGGTTGATAATTTTCGATATCCTTTTTCACGATACGTCCATTATCTCCAGAACCTTTTACCTCAGCTAAATTAATTCCTTTATCTTTTGCAATTGTTTTTGCCAATGGAGATGCAAAAATTCTATCAGAAGAAGTTGTCTCTTCTACTTTATTGTTTACATCCAACTGTACAACAACTGGTTTTTCATCTTCTTCTACAATTTCAGTAGTAGGAGCTGCATTTTTACCACCATTTGCTACAATAGCAGAAACATCAGTACCCGCTTCACCAATAATTGCTAAAACCGTATCCACTGGAGCTGGTTCGTTTACTTTCGCACCTTGATACAATAAAACACCGTCAAATTCAGATTCGAATTCTTGTACTGCTTTATCTGTCTCAATTTCTGCAAGAATATCTCCTTCAGCAACTGTATCTCCTACATTTTTGTGCCAAACAACTACGGTCCCTTCTTCCATCGTATCCGATAAACGAGGCATTGTAATTACTTCAACATTTTCAGGAATTGCTGCAGTAGGTTGAGCGGTTGATTTTTCAGAGCTGGGAGATTCTTTAATTTCTTCTTTTTCCACTTTATTTTCATTTGTAGAATTCCCAGCAGTGATTAAGCCTGAAATATCTTCACCTTCTTGACCAATAATAGTCAAGATTTCATCAACTTTTGTTGAAACACCTTCTGCTATTCCTTGATATAAAAGTACTCCATCAAATTCAGATTCGAATTCTTGGATTGCTTTATCTGTTTCGATTTCTGCTAAGATGTCTCCCTCAGCTACTTTATCTCCTACATTTTTGTGCCACTTTACAACAGTTCCTTCCTCCATTGTATCGCTTAAGCGAGGCATTGTAATAATTTCTGCCATGGTTTTTAGTTGTTTTCGATTTTATCTAAAAATGGATAATTTTCTTCAGAATAGATATAATCATACATTACGTTTTCTTGAGGATAGTCAGATTTTTCTGCAAACTCTGCACATTCTTCTACTAAAACTTTTACTTCATCAACAATTGCATCCAATTGTTCTTTCGTTGCCCAATTGTTCACTAAGATATGATTTTCTACATTCAAGATTGGATCTTCTTGTTTGTATTCTTCTACCTCCTCTTTTGTACGATACGGTTCTGCATCTGACATTGAGTGACCTCTATAACGATATGTACGAACATCTAAGAAAGTTGGTCCATCACCACGACGCGCTCTTTCAATCGCTTCGTAAGCAGCTTCCGCAACTTTTACAGGATCCATACCATCTACAGGCATACAAGGCATTTCATAACCTAAACCTAATTTCCAAATATCTTCATGGTTAGCTGTACGAGAAACAGAAGTACCCATCGCGTATTGATTATTTTCACACACAAAAACTACTGGTAATTTCCAGTTCATCGCCATGTTAAATGTTTCATGTAATGTTCCTTGACGAGTTGCACCATCTCCCATCAAACAAATTGTTACACCATCGCGGTTGAAGAATTTATCACCAAAAGCAATACCTGCTCCTAATGGAATCTGTCCACCTACGATTCCGTGTCCACCATAAAAATTATGTTCTTTACTAAAAACGTGCATAGAACCTCCTAAACCATGAGATGTTCCTGTTTCTTTTCCACATAATTCGGCTAAGATACGCTTAGGATCTACTCCCAAAGCCATTGGCCAAACGTGGCAACGATACGCTGTAATCACATGATCTACACCAGGCTTCATTGCATGAATAAAACCAGCTGGTAAAGCTTCTTGTCCATTGTATAAATGTAAGAAACCTCTAATTTTTTGTTTTAAATATAATGAACGACACTTATCTTCGAAGCGACGCCAAAAAGTCATATCACGATACCATTGTAGGTACGTTTCTTGCGTTAATTTTTCCATAATTGCACAATTCCGTTGGAACAAATTTAAACTAATCTATTTAGTGTGCAAAATTGCTACCCTAAAAATTCATCTGTAAAATGCAATGGGAGCAAATCTTTAGCAGAATTAACCACTAAAACTTCACCTTCGTTTCCGGATAAGATTAATTCGATTGGTTGCGCTTGTTTCTTTTCGATTTCTAAAATATACTGACGACACATTCCACAGGGCGGTAATGGGTAGTTGACATTTGGTGTAGAAACGGCTAATTTTTCTATTTTAATATTAGGAAAGTTTGCATTTACATAAGCCAACAAACCTCTTTCAGCACAAGCACCAACAGGGTAAGAAGCATTTTCTTGGTTTGAACTCGAAAAAATTTCTCCATTTTCTAATTGAACCGCGGCACCAACTTTAAAATTAGAGTAAGGTGCATAGGCTTGATGAGAGATTTCTAAAGCTTGATCAACTACTTTTTTTTGTTCAGCCTCAAGCTCATTTTTATTTTCGAATCGATCAAATTCAAAAGAATATTTTTCTTTTTTCATATAGATTAAACACTAAAGTGTTTTCATTTAATTAATTATTAAATACTTAAGTCCTTTTATCTATTTTATTAATTAGAAAAAGGAAGTAAATTTATAAAAAAATAAGATATGTTGGTAAAAATTTTTGCAAGTGCTATTTTCGGTGTTTCCGCTCAAACCATTATTGTCGAAGTAAATATCGATCAAGGTGTTGGTTATCATCTGGTCGGTCTACCCGATAGTGCAATCAAAGAAAGTAATTTTAGAATTAATGCAGCATTAAAAAATTGTAACTTAAAGTTACCTGGAAAAAAAATCACCATTAACATGGCTCCTGCCGATTTACAGAAAGAAGGTTCTGCTTATGATTTACCTATTGCAATTGGAATTTTAGCTGCATCGGAACAAATAAAATCTGAAGAAGTTGGAAACTACATTATGATGGGAGAACTTTCTCTTGACGGTTCTTTGCGTCCTATAAAAGGTGCTTTACCGATTGCAATACAAGCAAAAGAGGAAGGTTTTGACGGAATTATTTTACCCAAACAAAATGCCGATGAAGCAGCTGTCGTAGAAGGCATTCATGTTTATGCCATTGAAAATATACAGGAAGTTGTTCACTTTTTCAATCACGAGATCGAATTGCAACCTCATCAAGTTGATTTGAACGCAGCTTTTTTTCATGAAATTGAAAATTATCCGTTTGATTTTGCAGATGTAAAAGGACAAGAAAATGTAAAACGCGCCATGGAAATTGCCGCAGCTGGTGGTCATAATATTATTTTGATTGGACCTCCTGGAAGTGGAAAAACAATGTTAGCAAAACGTATTGCTTCGATTCTTCCACCGATGACAATTAACGAAGCATTGGAAACGACCAAAATTCATAGCGTAGCTGGAAAATTATCCAACAAATCGTTGATTGTAAGTCGCCCATTCTCATCTCCACACCATTCTATATCTGACGTAGCTTTGGTTGGAGGAGGATCTTATCCTCAACCCGGAGAAATTTCTTTGGCACATAACGGGGTTTTATTTTTGGATGAATTACCTGAGTTTAAACGTACAGTTTTAGAGGTTATGCGACAACCCTTAGAAGATCGAGAAGTAACTATTTCGAGAGCAAAATTCACCGTGAATTATCCTGCAAGTTTTATGTTAATCGCTTCGATGAATCCCAGCCCAAGTGGTTATTTCATGGATGATCCGAATAACACCTCAACACTAACAGAAATGCAACGTTATATGAACAAAATTTCTGGCCCTTTATTGGATCGAATCGATTTACATATCGAAGTTAATCCTGTTCCATTTGATGATTTATCACAAGAACGACGTGGAGAAAAGAGTGCTACAATTCGAAATCGTGTGATTAATGCACGAAAAATTCAGACCAAACGATTTATAAATTCAAAAACTCATTACAATTCGCAAATGGGACCAAAAGAATTAGATGCTTTTTGTGAGTTGGACGAACATTCCAAAAATTTAATCAAAGTGGTGATGGAAAAATTAAATCTTTCTGCTCGTGCCTATGATCGAATTATTAGAGTTGGGCGAACAATTGCAGATTTGGACGATTCTGAAACTATTCTTTCTAAACATATCAGCGAAGCTATTCAATATCGAAGTTTGGATCGAAATCAGTGGATGTAAGAAGCGGTAAGTAAAAACGAATGTATTAAATTAAAAAGCCAATTGCGTTTGCAAACAATTGGCTTTTTGATTTACTTTTTGATATCTATTTTCTCGCGTTCTTTGTCTTCGCTTATTTTATAAGCTTTCAAGACTTCACGAACAATTTTATGTCGAACAACATCTTTATCATCTAAATAAATAAAACCGATATCTTTTACGTCTTTCAATATATTAATCGCTTCACGTAAACCAGATTTTTGTTTTGGAGGTAAATCAACTTGACCAGGATCTCCAGTGATTATGAACTTAGAATTTTTCCCCATACGCGTCAAAAACATCTTCATCTGCGCATAAGTTGTATTCTGAGCTTCATCTAAAATTACAAAAGCATCATCTAATGTTCGTCCACGCATAAATGCCAAAGGTGCAACTTCTATCACTCCTTTTTCGGTGTAAGTAGAAAGTTTCTCAAACGGAATCATATCTTTTAACGCATCATACAATGGTTGTAAATATGGATCTAACTTATCTTTCATGTCGCCTGGTAAAAAACCTAAATTTTCGCCAGCTTCCACTGCAGGACGTGTCATGATAATTCGTCTCACTTCTTTATTCTTCAACGCTTGTACAGCTAAGGCAACTGCTGTATAGGTTTTTCCAGTTCCGGCAGGACCTATCGCAAATACCATATCTTTATTATAAACCGTTTGCACTAATTTGTGTTGATTAGGCGTTTGAGGTTTAATCATTTTACCATTTACACCGTGAACAATGATTTCATCTTCTTTTTTCATTTGAAGCATTTCATTATTATCTTCGGTCATGATAATTTCAAGTTCACGATCAGATAGTCGATTATATTTGTGAATATGCTGAATAACTCGTTGCATTTTTTGGTCAAAAATTTTCAGAACATCCTCATTTCCAAAGACTGTTAATTCTCTTCCGCGAGCAACAATTTTCAGTTTTGGATAATATTCTTTGATTCTTTTTAGATGTTCATTATTAGCACCATAAAAATCTTGCGCATTAATTTCCGCTAATTCTATGTTAATTTCTGTCAAATGAGATTGTTTTTTTGGTTCATTTACACAAAAATAAAGAATAATAAACAATATATTTGCTAATTATTACAGAATAGTGGCAATTATTACATTAACATCGGATTTTGGAGTCAAAGACTACTTTGTTTCTAGCGTTAAAGGCGCAATTCTAAAAGAATTGGCCGATGTTACAATTGTAGACATTTCACACCATGTTAATCCATACGATTTAGCTGAAGCAGCTTACATCATTCGTAATTCCTACGAAGAATTCCCAGAAGGAACCATTCATATTGTTGGAATTAATGCATTAAGCACACCTTTTCAGAAACCAATTTGCGCCTTGATAAATCATCATTATTTTATCTGTGCAGATAACGGAATTTTATCATTGATTTGTCAAAAAAATCAACCTGAAGAAATTTACGAAATCACAGCTTATCCTGAAGGAATTGATAGTTTGTTCCCAATGAAAAACTGTTTTGTCCCTGTTGCTTGTCATTTGGCTCGCGGTGGTGTTCCTGCTTTGTTAGGGAATAAACGAACAGAAATGAAACAACTGAACGAATTAAATCCTATTTACCGCGATGATAAATTTATCATTGGTAATGTGATTTATATTGATCATTTTGGGAATCTTGTGACAAATATTTCGAAAGAGTTTTTTGATGAAATGGCGCAAGATAGAAAATTCAAAATCTTATTACGTCAAAAAGATTTTTCGATGACAGATATTACGGTCATTTACGAGCATTACCATGAAGTGGTACAAGATTTCAACAAAGAGGTACAAGCTTTTGGTCGTACATTGTGTTTGTTCAATTCGGCTGGTTTCTTAGAAGTTACGCTTTACAAAAGTAACCCAACTATTTCGGGAGGAGCAAATCAATTAATGGGATTAAAGAAAAATGATACAATTACAATTGAATTTGAAAATTAACGCAGAGAAATTAAAGAGAGTTAGAAAATTAAATGGAACCCTATAATTATTTTATTTACAAAGCAATACACGTTATCTTCGTGGTAAGTTACTTTGCTGGTTTGTTTTATGTTGTTCGTTTGATGATTTATCACACCGAAACACAACAAATGGAAGAACCGAAAAAATCTATTTTGCAGGATCAATATACATTCATGGAAAAAAAACTATGGAATGTAATTACAGTTCCAGCTTTGATAATTTTGGTGACAATGGGACTAAATATGCTTTACAAGAATCAAGGCTTACTACACTTGCCATGGATGAAAAGTAAATTGGGAATGGTGAGTGTTTTATTAATTTACCATTTTTGGTGTTGGCGAACATTGAAACAAATTCAGAACAACATTTTCAAATACACTTCTGTTCAATTACGAATGATGAATGAAGTCGCAACAATTTTACTGTTTTCTATCGTATTTGCCGTTATTCAAAAATCGATGTTTGGAGAATATTGGTATTGGTCTATAATCAGTTTCTTTGGTTCTGGTGTAATACTTATGCTTATTGTGCGTTTAATTAATCGTAATAATAAAAAGTAATATGTGGACAATCTTCAAAAAAGAATTTTCCAATTTTTATTTAGGCTTCACTGCTTATTTAGCTACCGCTACTTTCGTAATCGTTTCGGTATTATTTCTTTGGTTTTTCGATAACGAATTCAATGTTTTTAATACAGGAAATGCCTCATTAAGTAGTTTCTTTTTTATAGCGCCTTGGATTTTCTTATTTATGATTCCAGCCTTAACGATGAAACTAATTGCAGAAGAGCACGCAAACGGCACTTTATTGTGGTTATTCACACTACCTATAAAAAAAAATCAAATTATTTGGGGCAAATATTTAGCAGTTGTTTCAATTGTTATTTTCTGTTTACTATCAACTTTTTTGTTCACCATTACGTTACAAGAGTTTTTGATGCCTGAACAAGAATTAGATTACGGAACTATTTACGCTGGTTATTTGGGGCTTTTCTTGATAGGAAGTTTATTTGCTGCGATAGGTTTATTCACCTCATCAATCACAAAAAATCAAGTAATGGCGTATGTTTTAGCCGTTTTCTTTTGTTTCATCATTTTCTATGGATTCGAAAGTTTAGCGTCATATAATTTACTTGGATCGATGGATTTTTATGTTCAAAAAATTGGAAGTTTTACACATTACAACCAATTCTTGAAAGGAATTATTGACACCCGAGATTTACTTTACTTTTTGATTTTAATTGGAATCCTAAATCAAATTTCAATTGTTAATCTTGAACATAAAAAATAGTGCCATGAAAAAATTAAACAAACAACATCTAATTACTTTCGTTGCATTAATCACACTTTTTGTCATCGCTCAATTTGTTTATACACGAATTGATATGACGAAAGACAAACGTTTTACCTTAACTTCTACAACCGAAAAATTAGTAGAAAATGTAAAACAACCGCTTAAAATTGAAATCCTTTTGGGTGGAGATTTAACAGGCGATTACAGAATTTTGAAGAACGAAATTCAATTTTTGTTAGACGAACTTCGCGAAAAAAATAGCAATATTACCTATTCTTTTGTTGATCCTATCGATTTAGGTCAAACGGAATTGGAACAAAATAGATTAACGCCTGTTCCGATTAAAACGGACAAAGGTGTATTGAATGTTTATCCTTATGCCAAATTAACATACGATGATCATTCTACTTATATGGAGGTTTTGGTCAACGATCCTTCTACTCCATTTGAGCAATTAGCCTTAGCTTCAACAGAAAAATTAGAATATTTATTTGCTGAAAAAATTCAGAAAGCAACAAATTTCGAACGCAAACGAGTTGGTTTTATCGTTCATCACGACGAATTACCAGAAGTTCATATTCAAGGTTTAGGAACTGCTTTATCGGAGAAATACGACGTAGAAGTCTACCTAAATCCGATTGTAAATAAAACGTTCTCATTTCAACCATCTGACTTGGATAGCTTGAAACGTTTTGATGCCTTGATTGTTGCTAAACCAACATTACCTTTTTCTGATATGGATAAATTGGTTTTGGATCAATATATCATGAATGGAGGAAAAATGATGATGGCTGTTGAAACAGTTGATGCCGAAATGGATTCTATTTTTCGAAGTGGAAAAATAGTTGCCTTTCCAAGAGATTTGAAATTGAATGATTTCTTGTTTAATTATGGTGTACGTATTCATCCTGCGGTAATCAAAGACATGAATGGTGCGCAAATTGTTTTGGCAGATGGTGAAACAGCAGGAAACACAAGTTACAATTATTACAATTGGCCTTATTTCGAATTGGGAATAAAAGGTGAAGAAAATCCCATTACAAGTTCAATTGATCCTGTTTTATTTCAATTTGCGAATCCAATCGAATTGTTAAAAAATCCGAATATTAAACAGACTGTATTATTAAGTACTTCTGAACAATCGAGTTTGAAACCTGCATTAAATTACATTGAACTAAATGAAGTAGACATCGAAAATCCCGAAGAATTTAAAATGGGTAAAATTCCGATGGCTGTTTTAGTAGAAGGAAACTTTAATTCGGCTTATGCATCACGATACGAACGCAAAGAATTCCCGAATTTTAAACCAAAAGCAACAGATGGAAAAATGATTGTTATTTCGGATGGAGATGTCTTAAAAAATGCTTTATGGAGAGGCATTCCAATGCAATTGGGAGAAAATAAATTTTCGGTTCGTCCAGACAATCCAGATGGAAAGCCAAAAACATACGCCAACCAAACTTTTGTGATGAATGCGATGGATTACCTTTTAGGCGATGCTGATTTCTTGGCTTTACGAAATCGTAAATTAGAAATTCCGTTGTTGAGTGAAACAACTGTTTTACAAGAGAAATCGACTTGGCAAATGATTAATTTAATTGTTCCGACTTTTATTATTGCGCTTTTAGGTGGAATTGGTTACTTTATTAGAAAAAGAAGATATTCATAATGATATTGTAGGTAGTATACGTTTAGCAAAATTCGCAATAGGGATTGTAGTGGAAATCCTTTTTCTTTAGAAAAAGATTGCAACGTAAAGCCCGACCCGAAGGGATTGCCCAAAAAAATATAAACAAAAAAACCTCAAGCTTATAACTTGAGGTTTTTATATGTAAAGTTGTGACGATTTTACTCTAAGTGCATAAACGCTTTTTTACTCAAAAGACGTTCTTCGCTTTCTACGTGGTTATCATCAGGCACACAACAATCCACAGGACAAACCGCTGCACATTGTGGTTCTTCGTGGAAACCTTTACATTCAGTACATTTATCTGGAACAATGTAATAAACCTCATCACTAACAGGATCTTGTACCGCATCAGCATCAAAAGTAACACCGTCTACGTTTACAATAGTTCCTGTTAGAGAAGTTCCGTCAGAATATTTCCAATCTACCGCAGCTTCATAAATTGCATTATTTGGACATTCTGGTTCGCAAGCTCCACAATTTATACACTCATCTGTAATAATTATAGCCATTGTATCTGTTTTTTTATTTCCTACATTTGCAAATACAAAATTACATTTAATTTTCAGAAAAAATGACATTTGAACAAAGGATTTCAGCATTTAGCGAATTAGGACAGTTTTTTAATTTTATTATAAATAATGATTCGATTAAAGACAACGAACTAACAGAAAAATTCGGAAAATGGAAAGAAGAAATAGACTATACAATTAGCGATGCAGAAGCCTACAACAATTGGTTTACAAAAGAAAATATTATGTTAGCCTTGAAAAGTTGGGCTGAAGCTTTGACGACTGATCATTTATTGGCTTGGACAAAAAATTATCCCTTTACGGATACGCCAAAAAATGTTGGAATTATCATGGCAGGAAATTTACCTTTGGTCGGTTTTCATGATTTGCTTTCTGTTGTTGTATCTGGAAATAATGCCTTGATTAAAACATCTTCGAAAGATGATAAATTAATGAAATTTGTGATTAAATTTCTTCATTCGTTAAACGAAAATTTCAAATCAATTATTCAACCAATTGAACGTTTAGTCGATTTCGATGCAGTTATTGCGACAGGTAGTAACAATACAGCACGTTATTTTGAGCAATATTTTGGAAAAGTACCGAACATTATTCGTAAAAACAGAACTTCTGTTGCGGTTTTGAATGGTACAGAAACGGAAGAAGAATTAAAAGAATTAGGAAACGATTTGTTCATCTATTTTGGTTTAGGCTGTCGTAATGTAACCAAACTTTATATAAAAGATGAAGCACAATTGCATAGAGTTTATGAAGCTATTTTACATTGGGGCGACATCATCAATCATCCGAAGTATGCGAATAATTACGATTATAATCGTGCCATTTATTTATTAGGAAAAGATGAATTCTTGGACAATAATTTTGTTATGATGAAAAAAGATACTTCTTTGCATTCTGCGATAGCTGTGATAAATTTTGAAGTTTATCAAGACATAAATGAAGTTAAAAACTTTTTGAGAGAAAATGAAGATCAAATACAATGTGTGGTTGGAAATGATATGAAAGACAATCCGAATTATGTTAATTTTGGACAAACACAATTCCCGAAATTAACCGATTACGCTGATAATATAGATACACTAAAGTTTTTGGCGGAGTTATAAATGTTAGATGTTAGATGTTAGATGTTAGATGTTAGATGTTAGATGTTA
>NZ_CALGVK010000162.1:0-43986 GCF_937930195.1 uncultured Empedobacter sp. | reverse complement strand
TGGCGTAGAAAACAAATCGTTGAAACCTCATCCACAAGAAGAAATAATCGAATTAAAACACGCTCCTAAAATTTTTAAAGAAGATTGTAAAATTGATTGGAATCAATCAACCAATACTATTCATAATAAAATTAGAGGACTTTCTCCTTATCCATGTGCTTGGACAACTTTTGGCAATGGAGAAAACTATAAATCTTTAAAATTATATGGTGGTTTAAAAACTGATTTGGTTTTAGAGGCTGAAAATTTTCAATTAGTTCTACAAAAAAATAATCTATATATTAAACTACCTCAGGGAGTTTACGAAATTTTAGAACTTCAACCCGAAGGAAAACGTCGAATGTCTGCCAAAGATTTTATCAACGGACATCAAAACGAAGATACCTTATTCGTAAAATAAGTACTTATTTACTGATTTTTGACACAAATTTGAAGAAAAGTGCAAAATTTATTGATTTTTTTAGCCTTGAAACTTGCACAAATAAAGGGAAAGAGTATATTTGTGTATAAATTAATTTAAAAAGTTACAACTATGAACAAATCAGAACTTATTGATGCAATTGCAGCTGACGCTGGAATTTCTAAAGAAGCCGCTAAAAAAGCCCTAAACTCATTTACAGAAAATGTAACTAAAGCTTTAGCAAGTGGAGATAAAGTTGCTTTAGTAGGATTCGGGACTTTCTCTACGTCGGAGAGAGCTGCAAGAACAGGTATCAACCCACAAACTAAAAAAGAAATCAAAATTGCTGCTAAAACTGTAGCTAAATTTAAAGCTGGATCTGAATTATCAGGAGCAGTTGATGCAAAAAAGAAATAATAATTTTCTGATAAAAAAAATCCACTCATTGAGTGGATTTTTTTATTCTATTTTAATAAATATTAATGACTTGGCGTTTCTTTTGCTGCTTCGTAAATAATTGAATCTTTCTGTTCTTGGGTCAAATCATATTTATAATCAAAAATTGCAGATTCCCAATCTCCATAGCCAACATTAGGTAAAACAATAAATCTTTTTCCAAATTCAGCTTTCAAAGTCTCAACTGCTGCAGCTCTTTCATTTTCAGATTTATGATTATCAAACAAATTAGAAAAATCTGTTAAACTATCTCCTAATAATAGAACAATATCAAAATCTTTTGCAATATTTTGACGACGAGTTTCTTTACTACTCTCTTTGCTTCTCAAAATCAAATTTTGAGGACTTTGTAACGGATAGTTGTATTTCATCAAATTAGCTAAAGTTCCTGGACGTTCTTCTTCGTATCTATTCGTGATATAAAAAATCTGAACTCCCTTACTCGCTGCGTATTGAAAAAACTCTAAAGATCCTGCTAATGGAGTTGCAATCCCTTTTGAAGTCCAATTTGCCCACGTATCTTGCGACCAAGTTTTACCTTGTTTCGCCATTTCTACTGCGTAATATGAATTATCTAAAAATGTTTCATCAATATCTGATACAATAGCGATGGGTTTTTCGCCTTTCGCTGCGATCGCTTCATCTAAACGCAATTTCGCAACGTTATAAGCTTGTTGACTTAAAGCCTGATACTCAGCTGCTCTTTGTTGAAAAAAAGCGGCATATATTTTACCATCAACTTGTAAACTATGATTTGTTGTTGTTTTCTGTTGCTCTTGTATAGCTACTTTCGGTGTTTGACAAGCTGTTAAACCAAAAAGCATTACACTTCCCAACATCAATTGTAAATGTTTCATATAAACTTATTCTTGCTTGCAAAATTAAGCATATATCTAATTTTTTAACTATAATTAATGAACGAATTTAACTGAATCAAGATTTGACTCGTATAAATATTGTTTCAAATGAATAACTTGTTGATGAATTTCTAATGTAATCTCCACAAAATCCATTTCATTAAAATTTGAAAAATTGTGATCAAAAAAATAAATATTTCGAATGACATGCGCTTCAGGAAGAATCGTATTCTTAAGTAAAATATCATTTGTTCCCATGTTCAATTCTCCATAAAAAGTTACGTCTGCCTTTATTTTCTCTTGTAAAGTAGAAGAAAAATAAGTCGCTTCTTTCAAATTAATTCGAATTGTTTTATGGGTATGATTTTCTATAGAAATCAATAGTTCTAACGTTTTCTCTTTTTTTGTAATCGAAGAAATTACAAAATTATAAGGCAACGCATTGTGTTCAAAATTATCCTTCTTTTCGTTTGATTTATCAATTGCAATAAACGATACTTTTGGTTCTTCTATTTCAATATTTTTGACTACTGTTTTCTTAGAATTCATTTTTTTGTAAAGCACTAAAATAATTAAAATAAGAACAAATAAAATTAAATATTTCATTTTACAAAGTTAACTATTATTGCATTCTTTACAGAAATGTGTTCACAAAAAAAGTAAGTGATTAAACTTACTTTTTATCTGATAAATTATTGTGATATTAAACAGATTTGTACTGCATATGTTCATGATTTTCATTCATCAACATTTTTTCGCCAACGACAACAAAACCTTTTCTTTCATACAACTTTTTAGCATTCGGATTGGTAAAATCAACCAATAAGCCTAACGTTTGTTTTCGATGATGAACAATTTCTTCAATCAAATAATCTAATATTTTAGAACCAATTCCTTTCCCTCTAAAATCTTCAGAAACAGCAATTGTATCTATATAAATTTCTCCAGCTTGCGTTTCATCTTGAGGTTGTATAGTTTGATTATAATTAGTTTTTAAAAAATCTAAAACGGGTTTTCTTAAATCATTTAATTTTCCTCCATCATAAAAAGTTGTTGTACCAGCAAATTGATTTTCATATTCAATTACAACTGTATTTTGATAACTGTATTGATTATTCTCTTGTTCGATTAATTTTTTTAAGAATAAAATTCCTTCTTCGTAGTCAGTTTTTCCAATAAAATCAAACACAATTTTATCCATTGCTAACATCATCAATTTTGCGATAGATGCAGCATCTTCTTTTGTTGCTTCTCTAAAATTTAACATAAAAAATAGCCTTGAGATTTCTCAAGGCTAAGTTAACAATAATAATATTGATATTATTTTGCTTTCAATTTTTCTAAGGTATTGTTATACCCTTCTTTCGCTTTTTCTCCAGCTTCTTTTGCTTCCGCTTTTACATCTTTTGCCGCTGCATTAATGTCTGCTTTAGCATCTTTCGCTGCAGTATTGATGTCTTCTTTTGCTTTAGTTGCTTTTTCATCAACTTTATCTACTGCATTATTTACACCAGCTTTTACGTCTTGTGCAGCGTCTTTCACTGCTTCTTTAGTATTTTTCCAAGCTGTATTAGCATCATCATACGCTTTCTGAGCTGCTTCCTCTGCCGCTTTATCACCTTTAGCTTTCGCTTCATCTAATTTAGCTTTCGCCTCATCCAATCTAGCTTTCGCTTCCGTTTCAGAAACTGTTGTAGTCGTTGTAGTTGTTTCCGTAATAATTGCAGTCGAGTCGTTTGCTAAAGAATCTACCGTAACATTAGTTTCAGTCGTTTTAGCTGTTTCTTGTTTACAAGATGTAGCAAAAGATAATGATGCGACTGCTACTAATACAAATAATTTTTTCATAGTTGTTTATTTAATTGTTTTTTAATAATGTAAAACCTAACAATTTTAATACCAATTTTATTTGAAATACAAGAGGTTTTACTATATAAACGAAAAAAATATTTTCATTATTGTGTGTTTGAAGCTTTTAACATGCGATCATTTCCTGAAATATCTTTATAAATAGTTACAAATTCATAATTTTTCTCAAAAAGTTGTTTTGTTTCTTGTCCTAAATATTGATTAATTTCACAATAAATTGTTCCATTTTGATTCAGATGATTCTCTGCAAAAACAAGCACACGTTCATAAAAAATAAGGGCATTTTCATTTTCGACAAAAAGAGCCAAATGAGGTTCGAAATTTAATACATTTTGATGCATTTCTTCTTTCTCTAAATTTCTGATATAAGGAGGATTAGAAACAATAACATCAAATTTTTGATTTAACTGAATATCTTCGAGAAGATTTTGTTGATAAAAATCAATTTTAACATTCAAATTTTGGGCATTCGATTGAGCTACTTCTAAAGCTTTTTCAGAAATATCAATAGCCGAAACATTTGAGTTCGGAAATAATTTGGCCAAAGAAATAGGTATACAACCACTTCCAGTTCCTAAATCAATCAGTGATAATTCAGTTTCAGGATTATAATCATTTCGAATCAATTCGATTAATTCTTCCGTCTCTGGACGCGGAATTAATGTATTTTCATTGACGATAAAAAAATCATTATAAAAAAAAGCTTTTCCTGTAATATGTTGTACGGGTTTTCCTTTTTTTAATTGCTTAATATCTGATGAAATTTCTGATGTATAATCGATTTCATTAGAAGGAATAAATTGAATATCAAATTTATCTTCTAAATAAATTAAAAAAACACCTTCAATTTCATCTTGATCATAAATAGATTCTAATTCTGAAATAAAAAGTTGCTTTAACTCAGCTAAAGTCATTCTATTAAATTTTTGTAAAGTTAAATTTTATTACGTGATAATGCACGATTGTTGTAAGACAAAACACAACAATACAATGTATCTATTTAAAAATTAACAAATAAGTTGACAATAAAATCATACAACAGAAATCATTAAAAACTAAAAATGCTTCAAGAAATCTTGAAGCATTTTTAGTTGTAATCAATGAATTATAAAGAATTAATTATCTTCAGTCAAATCTGTTTTATATGTTTCTGGAATTGTGAAATAATTCACTAAAATCGCAATAAATATTAAAACTAAAGGATATACAAGACCAATATATGGTGACATTGCTGCCGAAACGATAATGGTACTTTTGATTAATTCCGTCACAAAGGTTGTTGCACCTCCAATAAATCCATTCCCCATATTTTGAGCAAATCCCATACTTGTATAGCGAATTTTAGTAGGGAAAATTTCTAACATAAATGCACCAAGTGGTCCGTATGTCGCTGCTCCAGCAATAGAAGTAATTAAACTTACTACAATAATCCCGACTACAGCTAAATTCGAAATATCATGAATTTCTTTTAATCCATCTGGATTTCCTAATTGCATGTATAAAAAGAATGACAATGGAATCAAAATAAAACTACTAATCATTCCTCCTAACATAACAGGCTTACGACCAATTTGATCACACACCGCTCCGAACCATTGCTAGAAAAACGACCTAAATAAAGGAGAACATAAAACTAAGATTAGAACAGTCTCGTATGGTAAATTAACTGCTCTTTGTAAAAAGAATAATGTTACGAATAACGTTGTTTGCATAATTGTACTTTGAGCTGCATTTCCACCAAAAATAGCTTTTAGCATCAATTTTACGTTTCCTGGTGTTGTAAAAGCATCTTTAATTGGAGTCTTAGATGTTTTTCCTTCTTTTTTCAATTGCTCGAAAATTGGACTTTCATGTAAACGCTGACGAATAAAATAACTTAAAATAACTAATATTCCACTAAATAAAAATGGAATTCTCCATCCGAAGCTGCTAAATGCTTCTTCTGATAAAACAGACTGAGTTAAGAAAACAACTGTTAAACATAACAATAATCCGATAGGAACTGTTGCTTGAATAAACCCTGTGTAAAACCCTCTTTTCTCTGCTGGAGCATGCTCAGCCACATAAATTACCGCACCTGCATATTCTCCACTAATTGCAAGTCCTTGCATGATGCGGCAAACCAATAATAAAACTGGAGCTAACCAACCAACATCCTCAAAAGTTGGAATACAACCTATTAAAAATGTAGCTGCTCCCATCATAATTAAAGAAACTAGGAATGAATATTTTCTACCAATACGATCACCAATACTTCCAAAAATTAAAGATCCAATTGGTCTAAACATAAAAGACGAAACAACAACTGCAAGTGTTTCTAAGAAATGTGACGAACCGTCATTCGGAAATAATTGTGTCGAAAGTACACTTGCTAAGATGATTGCTAAGAACATATCGTACCATTCAATCAATGTTCCGACTGATGATGCTAAAATAATTTGGAAAATATTATCCTTCTTCGCTTCTGTTTGCGAAGTATTTAAAGTGCTTGTACTCATTTTTTGTGTGATTTTTAGAAGTTAAATAATGTCGTTAATTGAAATCTGTTGTTATTTGCTAAATATTTATTCTCAGTTCCTGTTCCTTTTATGGTCGCATCAGCCCATTGAGCCGTACTACGATCATACTCTAATCTAAATTTTAATGCTTTGCTTAATGTAAAATCTAAACGAGGAACTACTTTATACAAATAATTAACTGTTCGTGTTCCTGGAGTAGCAGAAATAGCTCCCCAATTGGTTGTTACACCATAAGAAGTTGCACTTGCATCTTCTACTGGATTTTTAACTCCATTATTTCTGACATATCCTGCAAATAATCCGAACGAAAACTTACCTGTGGAATTTTGTTGCAAATCAATCCACATACTGTGTGTATTCATCGGTTTATATGTTTCAACTTCTAAAGGACTTTTTTGATACCCTACAATTCCTCCTAATTGCACAAATGATGATGCGTCTTGCATCAAATATCCTGCAACAGTGACTTGAAGCGGTTTTGTATTTAATTTTGAGTAAGCCATGAACGAAACATTTTCTACTCGTTCACTTGATTTTATCGGTGGATTACCCGAAGATAGTTTTGGTTTTAAATTCTCATACTGAGCACCAACTCCTGCTGTAAAAACTGGAGATTTATACTGCAATTGTAAATGAGCAGCTGGCATTCCACTGTTTCTAAAAGGTTCTGTGTTCGGTGTAAAATCGCGTTGAGAATGTAAAGCAGCGATCACTTTAAATTTATCTGTTACCTTATGGGTTAATCGCACTTGTGGATTTCTATTCAATGCATAAACAGGAGCGCCAGTTCCATAATTAGCAACATTTGGCAAAGCTTCTAAAACAACAAACGGATGCCAATATTGACCAATCCCTAATTGCGTTTTCTCCCAATCTAACATCACGTAGGCGTGGCGTAAACGAAATTCATTAATTCCTCCTTCTGTTGCACCAAAAAATTCTCCTTCTAAAATACCCGAAGTTTTAGCACCAAGTAGTTCTGGTCCTTTTAAATTAACACCCGCTCTCGAAACAATTGATAGCATATGAAATTTTGATGCATCATTAATATCTGCACCATTCACATCTAATAATCGATCTTTTGGATAAAGAGGAACCAAGACCTCTCCTGCTCCGATCATTTGACGTGTATCCATAAAAATATCATTTCTGATAAATCCATAAAATTGAACATCAACTTTATCTTTGTTTTCTTGGGGTTGTATTACCTCAACTTTTTCTACAACTATAGTGTCATTTATACGCTGTTGAGCAACGACATAGGAATAGCAGCAAAACAAGGCAATGGAAGCCAATTTTGTTAAATTTTTACTCATTTTTTTGTGATAATTTGAGCGACTAAAATAACAAAAAGAAAAAAACTAACAAATGTTCGTTATTCATTTTTGAATAAAAGTTATTAACATTATCAAATTGACGATTTGCAAATAGTTTTTTTGAGAATTAGGTATTTTTGAAAATAAATAAGAAAGAATTTTTATGAAAATCACATTTTAAATAGTGTATTAATTACACCTTTGCTGAAATTCTACTTCAAGATTTTTATAAAAAATCGAGAGAAGAATAGGTATTTCAACAAATGAGGAGAAATTTTTCTTCTCTCGTAGTTTTAGTTTTAAAAATGTATGCAAATTTATTAAATAGAGAATATTGTACACTAAAAACCAATAATAAGCTTATGTTAAATCATAAACAAAAGTTTATTTGTTAATTTTATTCAAAGTAACTTAACTTAAACATAACTTTTTTGAATAAAAATTCATTCTGATTTATTAAAACATATAATTATTTATCAAATTCGGAATTAGAAGGTAAACGATTATTCGGTTGAGGTGAATTTTTTAAGATTTTTTTTAGAAATTTATTAAATGTTGGGGCTATTTTTGCTTTGCAAATTATGACTATGCAAACAAACATTAAAATACATTCATTAGCTCATGTAGATTTGGAAGAATTATCTGCTTTGTACAATCTTTCTTATCAAAATTACTACATTTCTATTCATCTTTCTTTAGATCAATTTAAAGGAAAGTTAAAAATGGAAGATATCAATCTTGACTATTCTGTTGGTGCAAGTATTGATGGAAAATTAGTTGGGTTTTTACTTTATGGTATACGAAATAATGCCGGTATAAAAACAGCTTACATTGGAGGAACGGGAGTTTGCCCTACACACAGAGGCAAAAAAATCACCCAACAAATGCTTGATTTTAGTTTTCCGAAATTAAAAGAATCTCATGTTAAAAACATTTTTTTAGAAGTAAATACTCAAAATGATTTTGCAATAAACGCTTACGAAGCTTGTGGTTTTGAAAAAACAAGAACATTAAATAGTTACAAAGGAATTCCAATTCTTGTCGTAAATCCTTTACATGAAATTGTTGATTTTGAAGATTTAGACTTGGTAACAGGAGAAAATTTTTGGGATATAAAACCAACATGGAAAAACGATATTCAAAGTGTAAAAAATATCATTGATAATTGCCAAATAAACGGAATTTACGAAGACGGGATTTTAGTTGCTTACAAAATCATCAATAAAAATAATACACGTATTTATCAATTTGGTGTACATCACGATTATAGAAATCGTTACTTGGCTTCTATTCTATTCAGCGATTTGAAAAATAAAGAAATCAAAATGATAAATGTTGACGAAAGAGAAACCTCAACAAACGATTTCATACAATCATTGGGATTAAAATTGTATGATAAACAATACGAAATGAAAAAAGAATTATAATATAAAAGCCTCTAAAATAGAGGCTTTTGTTATAAATGAAATTTATTTTAATTCGAAAAAATCTCGTTTTCCTATTTTGATTTTAGTTTCCTTTTCGACTAAAAAATCAGCCAAAGGATCTGTACTTTTTTCACCATTAATTTGCACCGCACCACTTTCTATCAAACGTCTAACAGCCGTTTTTGATAAATCATTTTTTAATTGATGACAAACCTCTAATACAGAAATTTTTTCAGTTGTGATTTGCAATGAATCTATTTCAATCGGTTCAAACACTCTATTGTCGTCATTCCTTTTTTGAAATTGATTGTTAAAAAACGCTTCAGCAGCTTCAGCATCTTTTTCTGAATGATATTGCGTAATGATATTTTTAGCAACTATTTTTTTGATTAACATAGGATTATCCGATTTTAATCGTTCATTCAAATTTGCTTTTTCTTCAATTGAAAAATCTGTTGCTAATGCAATGTATTCTTCCAATAAATCGTCAGGAATAGACATTGTTTTTCCAAACATTTCGTTTGGTTCATCTGTCAATCCGATAATATTATTCAACGATTTACTCATTTTTTCTTTTCCATCTGTTCCTCTTAAAAGTGGCATACACAATACAATTTGTGCAGCATCGCCATTCGTTTCTTGTAACTGACGTCCCATCGTACAATTGAATAATTGATCTGTACCTCCCATTTCGATATCAGCATTTATTTGAACAGAGTCATAAGCTTGTAAAATAGGATAAACCAACTCGTGCATCGCAATTGGTGTATTCTCTGTAAATCGTTTGTTAAAATCATTTCGATGCATTAATTGTGCAACCGTTACTTTTGACAACAATTGAATTACGTCCGAAAAAGGTAAATGATCTAACCAATCCGAATTAAAGACAATTTCTGCTTTATCAATATTAATTATTTTTGATAATTGATTGATATAAGTTTCAGCATTTTTCTGAACTTGATCTGCATTTAATGGTTGACGACTTTTGTTTTTTCCTGTTGGATCACCGATTTGAGCTGTAAAACTACCTACTAAAATAACAATTTGATGCCCTAAATCTTGAAACTCTTTTAATTTTTTTAAAACTACTGCATGACCCAAATGTAGATCTGGTGCAGTTGGATCAAATCCTAATTTAATTCGTAGAGAACGATTTTCTTTTTCAGCTAATTTTAATTTTTCTTCTAATCCATTCTCAGGTAAAAAAATGGCTACATTTTCTTTTAAACTTTTTAAACTTTCCATATGATTGAAAATAAAAAAGCCCGAGCAAAACTGCTCGGGCTTGTAGATTATGATTAAATTTTTGACGTACAAAATTAATACGAAGTATACACATAGTCTACCCGAGCAAATATTGTACGATAATAAGTGCTAAAGAAAGGTAAACGTAATATATGTTGTAAAAACTTCATAAGTGGTACAAAGGTAGCAATAGTTTTTTAGTTTAAGGATTTTCTTTCAAAATTTTGTCGTAATCTTCAATTCATAAATAGTCAAAAAATAGTTTTTCGTTTTAACTTTGTCTAAATTTAGTTAGAATGAGTAATAAAACTGCAAAAACAAATGCAGTCCGATTATTGGATACACAAAATGTTTCGTATACATTACGCGAATATGAAGTCGATGAAGAACATATAGATGCTTTGCATGTGGCAAAATCTTTGGGTGTAAATCCTGAAGGCATTTATAAAACGTTGGTTTTGAAAGGAAATATAGCGCCTTATCTTGTTGCGGTAATACCCGCGAATACGCATCTTGATATGAAAAAGTTTGCCAAAGTTTCTGGAAATAAAAATTGCGAGATGCTTCCTTTGAAAGATTTATTAAAAGTTACAGGATATATTCGTGGTGGTTGTTCACCTATTGGAATGAAAAAACAATTTCCTACCTACATTGAGGAGTTAGCACTTATACAAGATCAGATTTGTATTAGCGCAGGAAAAAAAGGGTTGCAAATTTTACTAAATGCAGAAGATTTAGGAAATATAATCGATGCTAAATTTGAAGATATTACTCAATTCGACATCTAATTTTCTTAGCTTATTATTTACTTTTCAAAATTATTTTTTCCAAAATTGTAGGAAATTTTGCTTCATCTTCGAATGTTAAATTTGGATTCGCATATACAATAGTTCCATTTTTATCAATTACATAAGTTGCTCTATTGTTGTATCCTAATCGATTGTACGAATTATACGCCAAAGAAATCCCATAATCCTCATCATTTAAATACGTGATGTTTGTTGTACGTAAAGCTGTCTTCCATAATGTTAACAAAGAATTTGTAGAACTGGAAATTGCATAACTTTTTACATTTTGTAACAATGGGTTATGATCTATTAATTGAATTTGAGCAGCACATGTCATTGGCGCTTTTGTGTCTATTGTATTAAAATTAGGTAATATTTGCCCACTAAAAGCTGCAGGATAAAATGTCAACACTTTGAAGTTTGATTGATCATCCAATAGTTTTTCTGTTGAATTCATAGCGTAATTAGGACCTTTCAAAATAAAATTAGGTGCTTTGTCTCCTACTTTTAAGGTAACATTTTTAGTGAAATCTACATTCAATTCTTCTATTTTAGAAGCTCTTTTAACTAATTTCTCTAAGGGTTTTAAATGCTCTCCTTGTGCTCGATAATCATTATCTCTCATCAAAATTTTATTATTTTGATCCACTAAAAAAAGTATCGAACTTTCGACTAAGAGTGAATTAGAATTAGAGGTTGGAATTATAGTTGAAATAGAATTCTGTTTAAAAGGTTTAAGCCCAATTGCAGTATAAATTTTACCAGCTTCATCATAAATTACTTTCGCACCTTCTAACTTATTTTGATTCGATGAATCATTAAACGTTAATGATTGTTGCGCATCCTTCCTCCATTTATCTTCTTCGTTTACAACATAAACTACATTAATTTTAGGAGGATTTGTTGTAGCAAAAGCTAATCCTTTCACAAAATAATGATGCAGAGAAGTCGTTAACATACTTGCGTAATTATTTGTTTTGTAAAGACTTGGCGTAAAAACAATTATTTTAAGATCTTGAGATTGACCTAAATTCTCAATTTTATGAACAGGAAATTGATCACCTACATTCAAATGTTGTCCTTTAACAAAGGATAAACTACAAATAAATAATACAATGGTATAGATTCGGAACATAAGTCGTTTATTTTAACTAAACTAATCTTTTAAACTTCCACAAGATAACTAAAATTATATTCTCACAAAAAAGTACATCTTTATTTCTCATTAAAAATAAGACATTAACTTTTGAAGTTGGCGATTCCTTATTACACTAAATCCGCTATCTTTGTAATGATTTTAACTTTAAAATTTATAGTCAAATGGAATTTAATGTAACCAATGCTTTGAAACAATTAAACACTGAGTATTCAGAAGAAAATGCATCAGAAATTATTGAAAACTTATTGTACAATCCAACTGATTTTTCTGACGAAGACCATACGATAATTGACTCTTTGGGAGATAAATTCTTACGAATTGCAGCACAGATTTTCGTTGAAGATTTGGCATACGATTTCAATACTTTAGTTAATTATTGGGAAGCTTTTATTGGACAATTAACAGAGGAGCAATCTCAAAATCTATTGAATTTTGCTATTGAACAAACAGAGGTAGATTTTGTTGAAGATTTTATTATCGGTTACAGAAAGTTCTATACAAATCCGAAAGAAAGTATTACATTTTTCAATAAACTAAATGAAGATGAATTTTACGAAATTAAATTTTTTAAAGCTCGTTGTTATGAAGTTTTAGAAGAAAATGAAAATGCTGTTAATGCTTACATCAATTATTTAAGTACTACACACTTTAAAGAAGAGGAAAATGCAGAACAAGCTGCGGTAAACGAATTTTACATTAGCCATAGCATTGCGCCATTGTTAGTAAAAATGAACAAATTTGACGAAGCTAAAATTTATTTTGACAAGGTTTTAAATAATTTGAGTTTAGAAGATTATTTAGCAAACTTCGAAAATTCTAATCATCAAGAAGTTAAATCATTTTTAGAAGATTACGCAACAACTTTAAAAGAAACTGGAGATAATACAACAGCAACAAAAGTCTCTAAAAAAATAATGGAAATTTTTTCTTAAAAATACAACACTCGTAAACGGTTTATTGATTACCAATAAACTACTCATATATAGGTAGGTTTAACATTTCATTACCAATTTCATAAATCTAATCTATTGTTAGATAAAAAAATAAATAAGATATTATTTATCAATTCAAGAAATAGACCTAAATTTGTCGTATAAATAATTTATTCATAGTTGTTAAGGATAATGGAGATTGATCTTTTGAAGAGGAATCCTTAATAAAAATAGAGTTTTTTTATAGTATTTTTAGGTTGGTTAATGGTTCAATGCAAATTGAACCATTTTTTATTTCTTAAAACCATATGCACAATGTCTACACCCATTTTGGCAACATTTACCTTTTTGATAATGAAAAAATTCTGTAAAAACCCAATTCCCGTTTTCGATGTAATAATGTATATGCGGAACAAATTCTGAAGGCATGGTTGGGTACTTGTATTCTTTATCTAAAGTTTCGAAATAATTCAATTGCTCCAAGCAATTAGTGCATAAACACTTGTAATGCGTTTTTGTTAAAAACTCTTTCGTTTCTGGTTTCAATTCAATTTTAGAGCAACTGCAATTATTAATATCATTTACATTACACGTTATTTCTTTATTACAACGCGAGCAAGTTTCTTCCATTTTATTTTTATTGATTTTCTTTCAAGTTAATAAATAATCTTAAACTTATATTAAAATTAATGATTGAATACCTTTGTAATTATGATTAATAAATGAATATAAATTAATTCTATTCAGACATAATATTAATCTTTCGTAAATAAATTATTTATAATCATAACTTTAAGAACTTTGTAAAAGAATAAAAGATAGACATTATCATTATTCTTTTAGTGTTTTTATAGTAGTTTTGATTGGTTAAAATCCTCTGAAAGTTATTCAGAGGATTTTTTTATTTCTTTATTTTATCAATCAATAAACCAAATCCAAATCCAATAATTGAAGGAACTACCCAACCTAAATCATATTCGAAGAATGGTATTTTATTTAAACTTGAAACAGTCGATTCATCAAAATAACCTAATAATTTTAGTAAACCTAAAATTGCAATAATTGTAGATGCCAATAAAGCAAAAACAAATGGTATTTTACTTTTTACTATTTTACCAAATAACACGATATAAATAACTAAAGTAATTGTAATTGGGTATACAAATGCCAAAGGCGGATAAGCAAAATTGATTATCTCATCTACACCTTTTATGGATAAACCAAATGAAATTAAGGTACACAAAACGACTAAAACAGAGTAACTTAGTTTTCCGTTTGTTAATCGTCCAAAGAACGTTCCTACAGCAGAAGTTAGTGCAATAGAAGTAGTAAGACAAGCGAAAGCCATACACAAGGCAATTGCAATTAAACCATAATGTCCTAATGTATTTCTTGAAATTTCGATCAATAATTCTGCTCGTGTAATAGTTGGATTTGTTTCCCCTGAAGTGGCTCCTAAATAAATCAAACCACCATAAACAAATAATAAGCACATTGTAGATAACAAGCCCGAAATGATAACAATTTGAGATTTACTTTTCGTATCTGTATAGCCTTTATTACGCGCTGCTGCGATAATAATTCCTGCAAAAATAACCGATGCCAACACATCTAATGTCTGATAACCTTCGATAAAACCTTTGGAAAATGATTGCATCATTGTTAATTCAGAAGGCATAAAATCGGCTGTTGGATTCAAAATTCCCATCGTTATTAGCAAAAATAATAACACTAATAAAACAGGAGTAAGATAATTCCCTATAACATCTACAACTTTAGAAGGACGGATTGCCAGTAAAATTGTAATTGCAAAGAAAATCATTGAACCCCAAATAGGATCTAACGTCGGAAAAAATGGTTTGATTCCAACTTCAAAAGTAGTTGCAGCTGTACGTGGAATGGCAATTAAAGGTCCAATACAAATCATAATAATTGTTCCTAAAATAGCTGCTAATCGTTTGTCTACACGATTTCCTAAATCATTAAAATTATTTCCAGAAAAAACTACCGACAAAATTCCAGTAAATGGCAATAAAATTCCAGTTAAACCAAATGCAAGCATTGCAACAAAATAATTAGAGCCTACTTCTACTCCAATCATCGGAGGCAAAAGAAGATTTCCTGCTCCAAAAAACATTGCAAATAACGCAAATCCAAGTGTTAATACATTGTTTAACTTTCTATTTCTCATATATCTATTAATTCTTACTATTCAAAAAATTGGTCTGCAAATTACTACAATTGCATTTTCAAGCCTTAAACTTAGTCGATTTATTCGATAAATGCATAGCTAAATTATAAATTTGACAGATATGAATAATAATTTTTATATTTATCAAAATTTAAACTTTGTATATTAGGAATGTTCTAATCTTTCTTTGTTAACAAATCTTAAAACATATATTTTTAAAAAAATTTAATACTAAACTTAGTTAGTATAACTTTCTTCTTTTGGGCTGAAAACATTTAACATATAACTTACTTTATTGTGAAGCGTTTTAATACAAAAAAATCCAATTTCAGTTTGAAATTGGATTTTAATTATGTTATAATATCAATTCTTAAGGATTTGTTGACCACAAAGAAGCTGATGCTAACATTGCACGTTTGTCTAATTTTAATAAATCGACAATTAATTGAGCAAAATCTTCTGGTTGAAGAACAGTCTCTGGGTTACCATCTGTAATTTTTAAAACATCTTTTGACATTTCAGATGCAATGGTACTTGGCGTTAAAGTTGTAACGCGAATATTTTTCTTTCTCAATTCGAACATCAACGACTCAGACAAACCAATTAATCCCGCTTTAGATGCTGAATAAGCAGAAGTTACAGCGTTTCCTTTTAAACCAGCAGTTGAAGAAACATTGATAATATCCCCACTTCCTAATTCGACCATTGAAGGAACTACTGTTTTGGAAACGTAATAAGGTCCAAATAGATTTGTACGAACAATCTCTTCCCAATCGTTTTCTTCCATCTCTAAAAAACTACCGAAAGCTGCAATTCCAGCATTATTGATCAAAATATCAAATGCACCAAATGATGTAATTAATTTTTCTAATTGTGTTTTTACTTCATTTTTTTCTGCAACATCAAAAATTGAATAATCAGATTTTACACCAAAATTTTTGATTTCAGTAACGGTTTCTTCTAATTTGTTTTTATTTCTTCCCGTAATTGCTACATCTACTCCTTCTTTCGCCAATGCCAAAGCAATTGCTTTTCCTAATCCTCTACTACCGCCAGTAACTAAGGCTTTTTTACCTTTTAAATCTTGCATAATAATTTTTAAATTTATGTTTTACAATTATTTGGAAGTTTTTTAATTATGATTTTGATATACAAAGATAAACAACAAAGTATTGCATTAAAAATTTTTATATTTTCTTAAGATTAATTAATTTAGTTTTCAAATTACACACTAATAACATGACTACTTTTTTAATTATTGCTTTACTTACAATTAACGCCATAGCGTTTCTTCTATTCAAAATAGATAAAAGAAACTCAATTTTAGGAAAACGAAGAGTTTCCGAATGGACGCTTTGTTTAATTACATTAATTGGTGGAACAATAGGTTCATTAATGTCTATGCAAATTTATCGTCACAAAACAAGAAAAAAATCTTTTATTTTTAAAATAATCCTTATTGCAGTTCTACAATGTAGTGCTTTGATATTTCTAATGGATCGTATTTAATTTTAATACCTAAACCTACGACTGTCTTTTTTCTCTGCGAGTTGTTTCTTTTGATTCAATCTTTTTTGTTGAGAAGCTTTCGTAGGTTTTGTTTTCCTTCTAAACTTCGGTATAATCAATGATTTTTCAACCAATTCCATCATATTCTTTGTCACTTTTTCTTTATTATCTAATTGCGATCGTGACTGTTGAGAACTTAGTTGTAAATAACCTTCAGCATTAATTTTATTTTTTAATTTTTCTGAAATCATCGTCTTCTCTTCATCTGAAAAAAATTGAGATTCGAAAACATGCCATTTAGCTAAAACCATTGTTTCAACTTTATTTACATGCTGTCCTCCAGCTCCACTACTCCTTGCAGTTTTATAATTAATTTCAGAAGTAAAATCTTTCATTTTATGAATTTAATACAATTTAATTATTACTTGCCTCTGTTAAAAGTTTTACATCATCATGAGATAATTTCACATTAACAGCTTCAACAAAAGCATCAAGATGTTGCTCTTTTGTAGCACTTGCAATTGGCGCAACAACCGTTTTTTGTTCTAATAACCAAGCTAACGAAACTGCCGAATATGAGATATTGTATCGATTAGAAATTGTTTCTAATGCATCTAAAATTCGAAAACCTTTTTCATTTAGATACTTCTTTATTCCATCACCTCTCAAACTTTTTTGCAAATCCTCTTCGTTTCTATATTTTCCAGACAAGAACCCGCTTGCTAAACTATAATAAGGTATTACCGCTAAATTATATTTTTCAGCAATTGGTTGCAAAAACTCTTCGAAATGTTGACGATCATACAAATTGTATTCAGGCTGCAACGTCTTATAGTGAGGTAAATTATAAAGCTCTGATTTATCAAGAGATTCACCCAAACGTTCTGAAGAAAAATTTGACGCTCCAATGAAGCGAACCTTTCCTTCTTTTACTAATTTATTGTAGGCTGATAAAGTTTCCTCTACAGGTGTATTGATATCATCATAATGTGTTTGATACAAATCGATATAATCTGTTTGTAAACGAGAAAGTGACTCTTCAACTTCTTTTAGAATATGTGCTTTGGTTGTATTTGGTTTATCTTGAATCATATTTCGTCCACCAACTTTCGTTGCCAAAACAAGCTGATCCCTACCGCCTCTTGACTTTAACCAATTTCCAATTATTTTCTCTGATTCTGTTCCAACATTACCAGGAACCCAATAAGAATAATTGTTTGCAGTATCTATGGCATTAAATCCTCTATCGATGAAAGCATCCAAAATTCGGAATGATTCTTCTTCATTCAATGTCCATCCAAAAACGTTTCCTCCAAAAAAAATTGGCTCGATCTCTAAGTCTGTATTTCCTAATTGTACCTTTTTCATAGGTATAAAGATAAAAAAAAGCTACTTTGCAGTAGCTTCCTGGTGTAAAATTTTTTGAATCACACGTCGAACAAATGTACCTTTTAAGATACTTATGATGTCTTCATAGGTTTAGAAAACGAAGTATCTAAGTTTAATACTTAGTTTGAAATCGATACACAAATATAGATACTGAATATATTCTATCACAAAAAACGGAATCTAACTTCGTAAATTGTATTTTTAGCAAGGTGAAATTAGCAACCAATCGGGTGAAAATTTTAAATGATTTTTAAAATCAGCCTTACTCTTGACCCTTTTTCTTGAAAAGAAATAAAAATATTCTCATCTAAATTGTGATTTAACAGTTGTAATCGTTCGTTGATAATTTTCAACGCTTTTGATTCGTAATTTTTATTACCTTTTTCCTGATTCAAAATTCCTTTTCCATTATCTTCTACCGTAATTTCTAAGAAATTCTGTTGCAAAGCTAACTTCAAGTTAATGGTTGGTTGTAAACTGTATTGATCAAACGCATGAACAAACGCATTCTCGATAATAGGTTGAATCAACATTGGAGGGATTTTAATCCGATGAATATCTACATTTTCATCTTTTTCGATAGTAAATTGTATCTTATTATTCCATCTAAAATTTTCTACCTCAACATATAATTTTAAAAAATCAATTTCATCTTTCAAACTAATTTCATCTTTTGTTGATAGATTCAGCATTTGACGAATTAAATGAGAAAAACGACCAAGCGAATTCAATGCATTATCAATATCATTGTCCAAAATATAAAACTGTATAGAATTCAGAACATTGAAAATAAAATGCGGATTCATCTGCGATTGTAACGCTGTTAATTTAGTTTCTGTCAATTGACGCTCCAACAACAATCGTTGATTTTCTTGTCGATTCTTTTCATTCAATTGATTAATTTTTAATTGGTTAAACTTATTTAAAGTTTTGATTTTATTTGCATTATATCGATAAATAATTAAACTAACAACAAGAATAGATGATAAAATAAAATAAATATTCAAATAAAAAGGTTCGTCAATATCAAGCGAAATAAGGTCAATAATTTGCTTTGTTCCATTATTGGTATCTGTAATTTCGAGCTGAACTTTATACTTTCCGTATTGTAAATTTCGTAAATGAATTGTCTCATCTCCAAAATATTCGTTCCAACTTTCATCTGGATTAATTCGATAACGATATTTAAAATTTTGAGCAAAATTTACATCAACAACAGAAAAATTAATGGTGACATTATTTTCATTATTTTTCAGTTTTAAGTTTTTATCAATCAAATCAAACCATGCAAATTTATCAATTCCATAATCTTCATCATTCACTTTAAAACTTGTAATGATAACTTTTTTCGGATGATTATTTTGTTTAAACAAATTTTCTAAATTCAATTTATAAAATCCGTTTTCAACTCCAAGTGTCACAATTTTTCCATCAAAATTTGATGAATGAATATCTTTATTGACAAAACCTTGTTCGTTACTAATCATATAAGTTTTTCCCTTATTAAAAACCAATAAATTACGATTCGTTCCGATTAAAATACTTTCATCAAAAATATCAATCGAACTGATATTTTCTCCTCCAATTTGACGAATATCAAACATTTTTTTAGTTTTCAATTCATCTCCTTTCACTTCTAAAATGTATACTTTCGCAAATTCTGTCGCAACCATCAAAAGGTTATCGCCAATACATTTTATCATTTTAATTTTTGATTCTGTAAACTGATTATTTTCTAAATACGAAACAAATTTTCCATTTTCATATTTAAACAATCCATCCAAAGAAGAGCCGAAAAAAACAGCCTTTTTATTTTTACAAATCGATACCACATCTTTCGGTACATTTCCTTGTTCTGGTGAATAGGCACGATAATTCAACGAATTAAAATCTTCAAAAATTAAAATTCCTCCGACAGGACTTGTTTGAATAAATTGATTGTTAAAAAACGTAAACTGACTTGTTCTGTTTGGTAAATATCTTTTGAAATTTCCTTCAAAATCCAATTCAAAAAGGCCCAAATTTGTAGCAATAACAAACGAATCTCCATGAATAATTAGTTTATAAAACCGAAGATTTTTTTCTTTTAAATTGAAATCGATTTCATAAAAATCTTTGTTCAACTGATTAAGAAAATCTTTATATTTTGCTTTATTACGAAGCATAAAATCATAAAATTCTTCTCTTTTTATCAATTTATTGACAACATCATTTTGTTTAAAATAAAGTCCTTCTGGTGTTAGAAAATAATGTGTATTGTTGATTTTAAAAGTTTCAATTATTCGCTTATTATCAATTGTCGAGAACTCTAAAAAATGATTAAAATGAACTTCAAAAAGCCCTTTATCAGCACTTCCTACATAAATCAAATCATCTGTTTTGCTACTAAAAATACGATATGGGAAATCTGAAGCAATTCTAAACTTATCGGTTTGATTTAAAATTTGATTATTCCTTAACTCCGCAATCATTCCGTTTCCTGCGCCAATATCATAACCTGCAAGTAAAATAGATTGTCGTTTTTCAGATTTATTATGGTTTCTAAAAACTGGTAAATCATAGGTTTCAAAATTCGTTTTATGATTTAAAAAATCGTTGATTGGAATTACTTTTAGACCTTTGTTTGAAGATAAATACAGTTTATTTTCATCCACAAAGCTATAATTAATACGATTATAGGAATTGGCTAATTTTAATTTATTCGGTTGAACTTCGTACACACCATGATCAATTGTGGTAACATACACTTTGTTTTGATACTCAAAAAAAGAGACAGCCTCGAATACAATATTATTGTTTTTCTCGAAAGCTGGATTATAAATTTTATTTGATTTTGTATCAATTATAGAAACTCCACCTTGAGTAGCAATATAGATTAAATCATTTAAATAAAACAAATTACGCACCCTATCCGAAACTAATCCTTTAGATGTATTAATAAGTTCGTATTGTTGACCAGTAAATTTCAATATTCCTTGTCCATAGCTTCCAAACCAAATATTATGATCTTTGTCTTCGATAATTTTCCAAATATTATTGTACTGAACTTTCTCAAAACTCTTCATAATTTTGAAATTATCCATATCCTTTACAAAAACACCAAAACGAGTACCAACCCAAACAATATTCCGTGAATCTTTGTAAATACTTAAAATTTCGTTAGCAGGTAAACCGTTCTCATAGGTATATTGTTTTGTAAGGACAAATTGCGCAGAAAGCCAATTTGAACAAAAAATAGCGATTAGTAGAATGAAGTTACGAAACCACATTTGATACTATTTTATAGCCAAGCGACGTGACAGGTAAATTTGATTCGCCTTCTTTTGGTTTACATGCAAGAATCAATACATTGTTTCGTTTATCGAATTTTTTAGCAAAATTTATATTGACCAAATATGAACGATTGACGCGAAAAAAGTTAGTTTGATCAATTAAATTCTCGACTTCTTTCAAGGTTTTTGTAACCATATATGCATCATCTTTTGTAAATATCGTACAATAACTATCGTCTGCTTTGCAATAAATGATATCGTCTATTTTAAGAACCAAGACTTCTGTTATAGATGGAATAAAAATAATTCCATGTTCATTTTTAAAGGTATCTTTTAAATTTTCTGTTTCAACTTCTTCTTCAAAATCGTCGTTGACAGTAACTACTTCATTATTATGATTCAATTGACTTTGACGTTCTACAAAACGATTCAATAAAATTTTCAAATCTGAAATTGCGATTGGTTTCATCAAATATCCCAGACATCCCCATTGATTAACTGCTTGTAAAATATAGTCTGAATGAGCTGTAGTAAAGATCACATCAAAAGTAATGTCATCAAAATAATCAAATAATTTGAAGCCATATTCATCTGGCATTTGAATATCTAAAAAAACAATATCAGGTTGATTTTCTTTTATTTTTTCAACACCTTCTTTTACAGAACTTGCGGTATCAATCAACTTAAAAAAATTAGGTAAAGCATGTTGAATAATTTTCTTTAACCCTTGTTGAGCAAAGTGTTCATCATCAATGATAAGAGCTTTATAATTGTCCATTTTAGCGTATTTAATACAAATATAAACAAAAAAGGATGCTCTATAGAACATCCCTTTTTTAATCAAGTAATTCTTGATTTATATTTTTTTTGATTTTAATTGAAAAAATAGTGCTGCGATGATAGCTCCTACAGCTGCCATTATAAACCCGACCCATAATTGCGAATTAAAACCTAATCCCAATGCAATTGGAATTCCTCCTAAGAATGCACCTAACGCATTTCCAATATTAAAACTCGCTTGTCCAGCTGCTGCTGCTAAAGTTTCTGATCCTTTTCCGTTATTGATTAGCATCATTTGAATTGGAGAACCAATTGTAAAAGCGATCAATCCTGTAATAAACGACATTATATATGCCATTGCTTGAATATGTGACGTAAAATAAACAATAACTAAGCAAACTGCCATTGACGCAAATGATATAATTGCTGCTTTATTTGGAGACATTGTATCGGCTAATTTTCCTCCAATAAAATTTCCAACAAACATTCCCAAACCAATTAATGTCATAATAATAGGAACCTGTGTTTTTGGCAAATCTGCGACATTTGTCATTAATGGAGAGATGTAACTAATCCAAGCAAATAAACCTGATGTACCGATTGAAATCATGACGATTAAAACCCAAGCTTCCCATTTTTTGAAAAAACTAAGTTGTTCTATCAAGCTTCCTTTGTTTGTATTTTTGATATTAGGCACCCATAACGATATGGCTAACATTGTGATTAATCCAAGGCTTGCTACAATTCCGAATGTTAAACGCCAAGAATACAACTGCCCTAATTTTGTCCCCAAAGGAACACCTACTAAATTGGCAAAAGTTAATCCTGCAAACATGATTGATATCGCTTGCGCTTCCTTTCCTTTAGTAGCTAATTGTGCTGCAACAACAGAGCCAACTCCAAAAAATGCACCATGAGGCAAACCAGACATAAAGCGAGCAATTAATAATGTGGTGTAACTTGGAGCTATGACAAAAAGTGAATTAAAAATAGTAAACAACAACATAAAAAATATCAATACTTTTTTAGGTGAATACTTACTTGTAGCCATGATTAATGTTGGAGCGCCAACCATTACACCCATCGCATACATTGATATAAAATTCCCTGCTTTTGGAATTGATATGTTCAAATCTTTTGCAAAATCCTCTAAAACTCCCATCATCGAAAATTCCGTCATTCCGATGGCTAAACCTCCCATTGCTAAAGCAAGTAAACTCTTTTGTACCATTTATTTTTTTATTCTTCGTATAATTCTATAGGTAAACCGTCAGGATCTTCAAAAAAAGTAAACTTTTTCTGCGTGTATTCATCCACACGAATTGGTTCTACCTTTATTTCTAACTGCTTTAGTTTTTCAACTTCATTTTCAATATTCCCAACAGCAAAAGCAATGTGTCTCAAGCCAGAGGCCTCTGGTCGAGAAATACGTTTTGCTGGTTTTGGAAAAGAGAATAATTCGATGCAGTAATAATTTTGCAAAGCTAAATCTAATTTATAAGAATCACGTTCTTTTCGATAAACTTCTTGTACAACTTCAAACCCTAAAATTTCAGTATAAAACTGTTTTGACTTTTGGTAATCGGAACAAATAATTGCTATGTGATGAATTTTATTTAATGTTAACATCTATTTATTTGTAATGATTATTTTTTGCTCTTTCATATTGTGGCAACCATTTAATGTCTTCTCCTAACTCTTTCGCTGCATGCAATGCGAAATAAGGATCTCTTAACAATTCTCTTCCTAAAAAGATTAAATCTGCTTCATTATTTTGTAAAATTTCTTCTGCTTGATTGGGTTCAAAAATTAATCCAACTGCTCCTGTTATAGCATTTACTTGATTTTTAATCTCTTTAGAAAATGGAACTTGATAATTTTTCTTCACTTCAATTTTTTGATGACTCACTCCACCTCCAGACGAAACATCAATTACTTCAACACCTCTATATTTCAGAATTTTACACAATTCTATTGTTTCTACTAAATTCCATCCATTTTCAGCCCAATCCGAAGCGGATAAACGAATCCAAAGTGATTGAGTCGTCATGTATTTTTTTATTTCATCAACAATTTCCAAAACAAAGCGAATTCTATTTTCAAAACTTCCACCGTATTCATCTGTTCGATTATTAATCAATGGCGATAAAAATTGATGAGCCAAATAACCATGTGCACCATGAATTTCTATAATCTCAAAACCAGCTTTTATAGCACGTTCTGTAGCTTTTCCCCATTCTTTTGTTACTGCATTAATTTCATCAACTGATAATTGATTTGGAATTTCATCTGTTTCATTGAAAGGTAAATTTGAACTTGAAACCGTTTTCCAACCATTTTCTTCGTTTGATTTTATTTGATGATAACCCTTCCAAGGTATTTCAGTACTTGCTTTACGTCCTGCATGCGCTAATTGAATTCCAGGAACACAATTGTAACGTTTAATTTCTTTTGTAATTTTTTGATAAGCTTCGATGTGTTCATCTTTCCAAATCCCTAAATCTCCATATGAAATTCTACCTTCGGGAACAATTGCTGTAGCTTCTACAATAATTGCCGAAACATTTCCTACCGCACGAGAAACATAATGCTGAAAATGCCAATCATTAGGAAAGCCATCTTCGGAAGAATATTGACACATTGGCGACATGATTATTCTATTTTTTAATGAAATTGATTCATTTATTTTAATCGGTTCAAATAATTTACTCATAACCTGTATTCTTTAAATATAATTTTGACTAAAATTCGACAATTTGATTCAATTCTTAAAATGATTTACCTTAAAATAATTTCTATTTCATCTCATTTTTCAAGTTTAAAACGAGACGAAAATCGTTAAATCATAAATGTTTTTAACATTTTATCAAAAGCTGACAAAAAACATAAATTTTAAAAAATCTAATAATCAATCCGATATCATAGTAAATCTCTAAGGTTCAGAATAATTTTTAATAAATCTTGCATTGTTTCTTAGTTTGTTCGTAATTTTACAAAAAAGTGAATTTTGGAAAAGAAAAAGATTGTCATTTTAGGTGCTGGATTTGCCGGACTTAAATTAGCCCGTAAATTAAATAATAACCCACACTTTTCTGTTACACTTATTGACCGCTATAATTACCATCAATTTCAACCTCTTTTTTATCAGGTTGCAACAGCTGCTATCAACGCGAGTGATATTTCATTCCCGATACGTAAAGTTTTTCAAAACAGTAAAAATGTAAGCGTACGATTAGCAGAAGTAACTGGAATTAACAAAGAGAAAAACGAAGTTGAAACCACAATTGGTGATTTTTCTTATGACTATTTGGTTGTTGCCATGGGATGTACCACAAATTTCTTCGGGAACAAACAAATTGAGGAATTATCATTCCCAATGAAATCGACGAATGAAGCACTAACGCTTAAAAATCGATTACTAACAAACTTCGAGAGTGCATATTCTGCAGAAACTCCTGAAGAATTGGAAGAAATAATGAATATTGTCGTTGTAGGTGGAGGACCAACAGGAGTTGAACTTTCAGGTGCAATTGCGCAAATGAAAAAATTTATTCTTCCGAAAGATTACCCAGATTTAGATTTCTCTAAATTAAATATTTATTTAATTGAAGGAGGTCCAAATTTATTAGGTCCTATGTCTGATTTAGCACACAAAAAGTCTTACGAATATTTGACGAATATGGGTGTTAATGTTTGGACAGATGGTCGCGTAACAGACTATGATGGAAAAACAATTTCTTTAGCAGATGGTCGTACAATCAAAACTCGTAATTTGATTTGGGCTGCTGGAGTTATGGGAAATGTGCCTGAAGGTGCTGTTGCAAGAGAAGATTTACAACGAGGAAATCGTTTGAAAGTAGATCGTACGTCTAAAGTTTTAGGAACAAATAACATTTATGCAATTGGAGATATTGCTTCGATGGAAACACCGAAGTACCCTCATGGACATCCTCAATTAGCACGTGTTGCTGGAGACCAAGCTGTACAATTGGCTAAGAATTTTGACAAATTGGGGCAAGGTTTATCTGAAGATAAATTAACTTTTTTCGAATATCAAGATCCAGGTTCTATGGCAACAATTGGTAAGCGTAAAGCAGTTGTAGATTTACCTAAGTTTTCATTCTCTGGACGAATAGCTTGGTTTACTTGGATGTTCTTACACTTGATGTTAATCTTAACAGTTCGTAACAAACTGGCTATTTTCTTAAACTGGGCACAAACATATTTTACGAATGATTCCTCATTACGTATTATTGTTCGTCCTACGAAAAAAGATTTTAGATTTAATTTGAAAGGTTACAGACGTTTCCCTAAAAATCGTGAAAAAGAAATAGAAGCTTAAAAAACTTTATTCAATAAAAAAAATCCGCTATTTGTAGCGGATTTTTTTATGATTGATAATCAAATTTTATTTTCTTGCTGAAGGTCTTCTAACACCTGATTTTACTCTATTCGTAGAAGCTGACTTTGCACTTACTTCACCTTTTGCCGATTTGTTGTATAATTGAATAAATTCAAATAATCCATCAAAATCACCTGTTAACATTTTTCCGTTTACTACTCTTAGCGCAAAATTAGATGATAATAAACTTCTACCATAAGGATCAAAATAATTTGTAAGATTAATAGAGCCAGAAGAAAAATCTGAATCTAATAAGGCAAATGAACCTGAATTTAGTACGGGTACATAATCTTGCATAATCGGATTTTCATAATACTCAATATAATCTAATCCTCTTTCATTAGATTCTGTTACATATGTACCGTTAAATTTCAAATCGTCTCTTTGGTAAACTTCTAAATACAGATAAGATCCATTCAATTTACCATTTTTAGGAACAGGATTCGTCGATAACTCTACACTATAATAATATCCCCCATCTGCTTGTTCAATATCCGCAACAACTGCATTTCTAAGCGGAAACGAAACACCATCATAATTGATCTCACCAACGTTTACAATATCAGGTACATAATCATAATACCCGTCATCATCATTAATACATGATGTTAACGTAATTGATGAGACAGCTAACATTGCTAAAAATATAATTTTTTTCATAATTTCTAAATTTTCAAACTAATCTTGTTTGCTCAATACAAATAACGTGCTAAAATAATTAGAACATTAATTATTGATATAAAAAAAAGTGTTGCTAAATGATGCAACACTTTGGTTTTAAATAAAATATTTTAAGAATGAAGATTATCCTTTGATGACAATTTCCATTTTTTCTTGCTCTTCTAAAGCCAATTCCAAGTCAACTAAAATACGACCTGAATGCTCATCAGCAATAATTTTTTTACGTTGAGCAATATCCATTTGTCTTTGAGGTGGAATTGTAAAGAAAGATCCAGCAGAAGCACCACGTTGAACTGGAACAACAGCTAAACCATTTTTAACAGAACCTCTAATGCGGTTGTAAGCGTCTAATAATCTTTGTTCGATTTTAGCAGAATACTCAATAGATAATTTCATTAATGTATTTTCTTCTTTCTCTGTATCTTTTACAATTGTATCTAATTCCGCTTTTTTGTGCTCTAAATGCTCTTTCATCGAAGCTAATTTTGTGTTAAACTCTTCGATTTGAGTATTTTTTTGTTGAATTTTGATTGTAAACTCACGAATACGTTTTTCAGCTAATTCGATTTCCAAACCTTGGTATTCAACCTCTTTTGCTAAAGCATCAAACTCTCTGTTGTTACGAACGTTATCTTGTTGCTTTGTGTATTTCTTAATTAAAGCTTCTGCATTTTTAATTGCTTCTTTCTTCAATTTAATTTCTTCATCCAAACCTTTCGTTTCGTCAACTACTTTTTGGATTCTCGTTTCTAATTGTGCAACATCGTCGCTCAAATCTTCAACCTCTAAAGGTAATTCACCTCTTGTGTTTCTGATTTCATCTAAACGTGAATCAATTAATTGCAAGTCGTATAACGCGCGAAGCTTTTCTTCGACGCTTAGTTCTTTGATATTTTTTGTTTCAGACATAGTTAACAATAATTAACAGGATTGGTATTAATTCCAGAATTAAAGACCACAAAATTAGTAAATTTTTCTTTAAGATACGAAGTTATTAAGTTTTTTGTAAACTGTTCTGACTCGAAATGTCCAATATCTGCCAAAACAAGCTTATTTTCAGCAGTAAAAAAATCGTGATATTTCAAATCTGCAGTAATATAAATGTCCGCTCCGGCCGAAATTGCATTTTTTATTCCAAAAGCACCAGACCCACCAAGTACTGCTACTTTTTTAATTTTTTTATTCAATAATTTCGAATGACGAATAGCAGGCGTATTCATCTGTGATTTTAGATAATTGAAAAAATCCATTTCATCCATTTCATTTTCCAATTCACCAATCATTCCGATTCCTACATAATTATTTAAATTATTCAATGAAATAACAGAATATGCAACCTCTTCGTACGGATGATTTTTAAATAAAGCGTTCATAATATCACCTTCCAAATGTTGTGGCATCACAATTTCTATTCGCGTTTCATTTACCGTTTCTAACTTGCCTACTTCTCCAATAAACGGATTTGCGCCATCAATTGGTCTGAAATTTCCTTTTCCTTCTACGGTAAAACCACACGAATCATAATTACCAATTTTTCCTGCTCCAGCTTTATACAATGCATTTTTCAATGTTTCTGCATGTTCTGTAGGAACATAAGTAATCAACTGCTTAAGTGTTTGCGTTTTTGGAATTAAAATCTTTGTATTGAATAACGCTAATTTTTCGGAGATTTTAAAATTTACGCCAACTTTAGAGTTGTCTAAGGCTGTATGTGTTGCATAAATATTAATTCCATGCTTTATAGCTGTCATAACAGCTTTTTCAACATAAGTTTTTCCATTCAATTTCTTTAAACCAGAAAAAATAATTGGGTGGAAACTAACAATTAAATTACAATTTTTCTCAATCGCTTCTTCAACTACTTCAGGTGTTGTATCAAGTGTGACCAAAATACCTGTAACCTCATCGTTGTAATCACCAACCAATAATCCTACATTGTCAAAATCTTCGGCATAAGCCAAAGGAGCTATTTCTTCCATCGCAGAAGCGACATCTTTTACGTGTATCATTTTATTTTATTCAAAATCAATTTTTCAGTTGGAAGATCGTGTTCGATTCCTTTCCAATACGATTCAAAATTAAATTTTTCTAACAACTTTCGCGAAGCAATGTTATCAGGATCGATAACCGCCATCACTTTCAAATCGGGGAATTTATTTCGAGATTCAGAAAGTAAATGTTCGCAAACCATTGTACCAAAACCTTTTCTCCAAAATTCTTTCTTTAACATATAACCTATTTCCAGCGAATTTTCGATATGTTTATTATAAACTAATTTACAATCTCCCAAAAAATTATCTTCATCATCATAAACTTTAAAAAACCCTAAGTTTTCATCAACCGAGCTTTTCTCTAAAATAGAAGTGAATTTATGATTTGCTTGTTCTTTATTCAGACCTTTTCCGGTAATATACTTCATTTGATCATCGTCCTGAACAAGCGTGTAATATTCGTTAAAATCTGAAGGTTTATACTTTTCGAATCGAAGTTTCTTCATGAAATTTTGTTAATGCTTTTAATAAATTGATTTGATTTATCGTACGATTAAGATTCTGTTTTGGATAAGTAATCGAATAATAAACATCATTATTCAAATAATCGCCTAAAAATCTAACCGCTTGGATATAAATTACAATATACGCAACAAAATCCATATTTTCTACTTCAACAGTTTGTAAATCATTTTTTAAATGTTCTAAAAACCCACGTTTAACTGCTTCATAATAGCTTGATTCAAAAATATTTTCTGCCGTTGGATCATCTTCTTGTTTTAGATTCGCATAGGTTCTTATCATATCACCAAAATCGCACAAAATGTTTCCTGGCATAATTGTATCCCAATCTATTAGAGCGATTGCTTGTGAATGATTTTCACTATTAAACAAAAAATTACTCAATTTTGCATCCGCATGAACGACACGTTTTGGAAAATCAATTGCTAAATATTCTTTTACTTTTGATGCATTGTCTAAAATATAATTGATTTCGTATTTTGTTTCTTGTAATCGTTCTTCTGAAGCATTTTGTAAGGCTTCATTAAAATCTTGCATTCGTTTTTGATAATCCAAAAAACCATCAATCGACGGATGAATTTCTTCAATATCTAAATCCAATAGAAACGAATGAAATTGACTTATAGTCTTCGCCGCTTCATAAGCTTGTTCAGCAGATTCTACTTTATCAAAACAAACAGAATTAGAAATATAGGATGTTAAGCGCCAAGTTTCTTCATTTTCTACAGCTAAAAGATTTCCTTTCAAATCTGGAATAATTTCGATGAGTTGTTTGGGATAATTCTTTGCTTTAAGATGAGTAGAAACTTGTTGAATATTGTTTGAAATAATTTCGGGATGAGGAAAAACCTTTGTATTTATTTTCTGTAAAATGTATTTTTTTCCTTGCTGATTGATTTCATAAGTAGAGTTAATCCAACCAGAACTGATTGGATTAACAACTATTTGATCAATATTTTCGAAATAATGTTTTAATATTTCTTCCATTCTATTTTTAAGTCCAAAGTGAATTTGGATATTTTTGATCTTTTACTAATTGTTGAATCGAATTAACAACCACTACTCTATCTTCAGGATATGTCATTCCAAACCAATTTTCATCAGAATTTTGTACAATCACTTCCAATTGATCTTCTTTGATCATATCATTGATAACTTTTGGCAAGAAAAATTCAGCTTTCAAATGTGATGCATTTTCTTTTAAAAAATCAGCAAATTTATCTTCTAAATTTCTAAAAATTGAAGGATGTAATACAAAGAAATTCATCGAAACTTCAACATCTTCATCCAACGATTCGACATGTTCATTTTCTTCGAAAACAATTTCTCCATTTTCGTTGGCATAGATATTTGTACGTTCTACCACATTCTCTAAAAGTCCGTTTTGCACTGTACAAATTCCACGAGATACTGATCCATTTTCACTAATTGTATTTGCCAATTTATATGCAACCATTCCGTACGTATTTGCCGTAATTTGTTCTGCTTGTACTAACTCGTTTGCTTTTTCGTAAGCTTTACGACCATAAAAATCATCCGCATTAATTACGATAAATGGATTGTTTAAATGATTTTTTGTAATCATTAATGCATGCCCGGTTCCCCAAGGTTTTTCACGTTTTTCTATTTTATCATAAATACCTCTTGGCACTGAAGTATAGGTCGTTTGAAGGACAAATTCAACCGAACCACCTTTTTTCTCGATTATCGTTTGAAAATATTTTTTTGTATCAGCATCAAATTGTTCATTTATAATGAAAACATAATGTTTTATTCCACATGAAAACGCATCATAAATAGAATATTCCATCAAGGTTTCTTTACTTGGGCCAATCGGGTCAATTTGTTTTTGACCTTTGTAGCGACTTCCCATTCCTCCTGCTAATATGACTAATGATAAGGTTTTAGATTCCATAATCTTCTGCTCCAAAAACTGGTTTTCTTGTTTTGTATTTTCCTCTTGTAAAATCTGGCATTTCTTGAGACGCTCCATTACCTTCGATAGATTTTTCACTTAATGGTGTCACAGCATACCAAGTTGCTAAATCATAAACATCAAATGGAAATTCTTTGTTTTGTTTGATACACTCGATAAAATCATTCATCAAGAAGAAATCCATTCCACCATGTCCAGCACCTTCAGCTTGAGCTTCATATTTTTTCCAGTACGGATGATCATACGTTTTTAAATGATCTTCTGAACTTGCCCACTTGTGTGAATGTTTCATTTCATCTTCAAAATAAATAAACCCTTGGCTAAATCCGCCCGAACCGATATCTTGCCAAATACCATCCGTACCTTGTAGACGGAAACCTAAGTTATATGGGCGTTGTAAAGAAGTGTCGTGTGTTAATAAGATGGTTTCTCCATTTTCACACTTTAACATAGTTTGAACGATATGTCCTAATTTAAATTCTACTTTCGCATTTGGATGATCGGCACCGCCATTTTTAACGATATAATCCGTCAATCCCGCTTGTTTAGAAGCCATTGAAGTAATATGTGTAATTCTATTTCCACGGTTAACATCCATCATTGTTCCGATTGGTCCTAATCCATGTGTCGGGTATAATTCTCCATTGCGTTTCACATAATGATTGGTACGCCAAGCAGCTTCTGAGAAACCTTTCTCTCCAAATTCAACGCCACCTCCATAGGCTTTGACACCGTCATTAAATAATACATTTCTCAAATCATGTTGATATCCACCTTGTCCATGCAAAATTTGACCAAACATTCCTTTACGTGCCATGTTCATTACAGCCATAATATCACGACGGTAACATACATTTTCCATCATAAATACTGGGACTTTAGTTTTTTCGTATGTATCTACATAATTCCAGCATTCTTGTAAATTCATTGCTCCACAAACTTCTAAACCAACAATTTTACCAGCATTCATCGCTGCAATGGTTTGTTCTTCATGAAACTCCCAAGGCGTAGAAATAACTACTGCATGTATTTTTTTATCTGAATATAATTTTTTGTAACCATCTAACCCTTTAAAATACGTTACAGGCTTTTTATTATGTTTTGCAAAAATCTTATTACAACGATCTATCATTCGTTGGTCTGGTTCAGCAATTGCAACAACTTCTACATCATTTCTTTTTAACAGCTCATCCAAATGCACCTGCCCTCTCATTCCACAACCAACTAAACCTACTCTCACTTTATCGATTTTTGATGAAAAATCAAACAAAGAGTCAGGTGATACTAATGCGACTGTTGAAGCAGCTGCAGTTGATTTAATAAAATTTCTTCTGTCCATTGTATTTTTATTTGTTTACTTAAAATTTAGAAGATGCAAAATATTAAAAAAAATCAATAAACTACGCTGTGATCAATTAAAATTAATAGCTTTTTGGTGAGTCTTTAGGAAAAACTATAATAAATTCTGTTGTAGTAATATTTTCGTTTTTGGATTTGATTACAGATAATTTTTCATTTAAATCAGCTGTTTCCAGAATTTCAATTACTGCAATTTTCAGATTTGGTCGAAAAAATTTCAAATACCAATAAATTCCACCATAATTTTTCGAATGATAATCTCCATTGTAATGAAGAAAGAGAGCGTTTTCGTTCCAATTATTTAAAATAGATTCTGCCATCGTTGCATCTTTTAATGCTTGTGCCGCGACAAATTGTTTCGCTTTTATACCAGCATGATCTCCCATCATTTTTATCATTTCCGGATAACCAGGTGCTTCATAATCTATCGTAATTGGAAGTCTCGCTAAAAGCAATTTTTCATTTGTTGATATGGTATCCAACGATTCTAAACCATTTTTTGACACATAGGATGCATATTGACGTGTTACATTTGTTGCAATAAAATCTAAATTCTTCTCTTTCGCAAAATCTACTAATGGCTTATAATCCGTTTTATAATTACTCCAAAGTTTTGTGTTTTTCTGAAATTCAATATCCGAAATAGTACCTTTCAGATAATTTGTTAATTGATTTTGTTGATGTCGTTCAAACATTTCCGCACCAAGAATCAACTGATTTCCTTTTACTTCGTACAACGCTTTTGTTGTCTGCAATTGTAACCAATGATTAACCGCATTATTATGATGTTCACCAAAAAGAACAACATCATATTTCGATAATTCTTTGATCATTTTACCAAAATCAGTTTTTCTTTCGTTCTTATTATAAATTTGATAAACTTTTTTGTCTTGCGCATTTAACTGTATCGAAACAATGATAAATAAGGTGTATAAAATGGTTTTCATATTATTTAAATTAATTCTAAATTGTAACAAATTAACGAAAAACTATACCAATAAAGATAAACAAATTCAACTACGATGAATAAAGTTCTTGAAATAACTCAACTAACTAAAAAATTTGGCAGTTTTACAGCTGTCAACGACGTTACTTTTTCTGTCGAGAAAGGAAACGTGTATGGACTACTTGGACCAAATGGAAGTGGAAAATCGACAACATTAGGAATGATTCTTAACGTAATTAACCCTACAGCAGGCTCTTGGAAATGGTTCGGAAAAGAACCAGACAACGATTCGTTGAAGAAAATTGGTGCTATTATCGAAAGTCCTAAATTTTATCCTTATTTATCAGCTCAAAAAAATCTTGAAATTGTAGCCGATATCAAAGAAGCAAATTATGCGAAGATTGATGAAAAACTTGAATTAGTTGGCTTACTTTCTCGTAAAAAAGATAAATTTCAACAATATTCTTTAGGAATGAAACAACGTTTAGCAATTGCTGCAGCCTTGTTAAATGATCCTGAAGTTTTGATTTTAGACGAACCTACAAATGGTTTAGATCCACAAGGAATTATTCAAATTCGTGAGTTGATTATTAAAATTGCACAGCAAGGAACAACTATTATTTTAGCAAGTCATTTATTGGACGAGGTTGAAAAAGTATGTTCGCATGTAGTGGTGCTTAATCAAGGAAAAATGTTGTATGCCGGTTCTGTAGACCAAATGAATTCGAGTTTTGGAAGTATTGAAGTTGCTGCACAAAATATGGAAAGTTTAGAATACACCTTAAAAACTTTCTCTTTTGTTTCGAAAGTAACCAAAGAAAATAACAAACTTTTAGCTGTGCTTGCAGAAGAAAAGGAACCTGCAGAAATTAACAAAATGCTTTATGAACAAGGAATTGTCGTGAATCATTTAGTAAAACGCAAAGAATCTTTAGAGCAACAATTTTTCCAACTTATCCAAAAACAAAATTAACATGATCAGATTATTCAACATAGAATGGAACAAATTATTCTACAACAAAGGAACGAGAATCTTCATCATTTTATATTTCTTGATGATTCTTTTAATGGGAATTACACTACCTAATTTCAAACCAATGATGAATGGAGTTGAAATAGATTTCATTAAACTTGGTGCATTAGAGTTCCCAGTAATTTGGCACAATATCACATGGTTAGTTGCATTCGGAAAATTCTTTTTAGCCATTATTGTTATTAATAATATTACCAATGAATATTCTTTCGGTACATTCAAACAAAACACAATAGACGGTTTATCTAAAACAGAATTTATCAATTCAAAAGTCTTAATGAATGTTGTTATTTCATTGATTTCAACTTTTTTAGTTGGTGTATTGGTTTTTGGATTAGGCTCTTATTTTAGCGAAAAATTTGATTTCGTGAACGGTATTGAGTTTTTAGGTGGATATTTTATTGAAATCTTCGCTTATATCGTATTTGCCATGTTTTTATCATTTTTATTAAAGAAAAGTGCTTTTGCAATTTTATCTTTAATTGTATTAAACATCGTAGAATCTGTTGTAAAAGCTATCGAATTTTTAGTTCGATTTGGAAAACAACCACCAAGTAATCCTGAAGAAATAAAGCTATTATCAAATTATTTACCTTTAAATTCAAACGGAAAAATCATCGATTATCCTTCAGTAGATATACAACAAGCCTTGATGAAAAGTAAATTATTTGTTCCAGATTCTATTCAATGGGAATATTTTGGAATCAACGTTTTTTACATCATTTTATTTTTAGGTTTATCTTTACTGATTATCAAAAAAAGAGATTTGTAAATCATATAAAAAGGTAGTTAATTTAACTACCTTTTTTAAATTCTCTTTCTTTATAAACTAAAAATTCTCCAAAATTATATCGAGATTTTGTGGGATTATACTCTTTCCACTTGTCATATATATAAATATCTTTATACATTTTTTCTTTTTCATTTATAAAATCAAATACATTTTTTTTAGGATTTTTAATTTCCCAATTAGTTACAGCACTTAGAAAAAAATGATCGTGTAAATAATTCTCTGGCAAAGTATATTTTTGAAATTCATTATTAGAAAAATCATTAACAACTTCTAAATTCTTCTTTAACCCATCTTTTAACTTTGTTCTATTTACAAGAGTCATATTCTCATTTGTAGATATTTTATATAAAAAAATGTAATCGTCTTTAATATTTAAAATATCATATTGCTCTGTTATTCCATTAATTGTCATTAGAATTGAATTGTTATCAACAATTAGTTCATAAGCACCATGTTTTACTATTCCATTAATTGTCATTAACAAATCTCCATTATTTATAAAAGTAAATAAAAAACTATCATTAGATTTATCTTCTAACAAAGCCCAAGATTTACCAGTTATGTATGATTTACTAATCTCTTTTTCTATTCCTTTTTTTATTTTTTTTAAGGAATGATTTGTAAAATTCATAGTTTCGTCTATATAATTACTATTCTTACCTGTTTTTTTCTTATTCATATTTTTAAAAAAAAGAAAAAAGAAAAAACCAACTAGTATCAATAATATCATTGGAAGTTCTGACATAATTTTTCTATTAAATTGACTTCAAAAATAATAATTATAATTAAATTATTTCTATATCAAAGTATTGTTATAACTATATTTTAAAAAAGTCATTCTACTTTTTAAGTTGTTTGTTTATCTTTGCAACTATGCAAATGACAAATTTCGAGGAGCTAAAAGTTCTTTTAAAATCAACACCAAAGAAAATTGCAATTTTACCGCACAAAAATCCTGATGGAGATGCGATAGGTTCTACTTTGGCTATGTATCATTATTTGAAACAATTGGGGCATACTTGTAACATTGTTTCGCCAAATGATTTTCCGAAGTTCCTAAAATGGATGCCTTCAGCGAAGGAGATTGTAATTGCAGATTATAAACCAAAAGTTGCTGAAGCAATTATACATCAAGCAGAATTAATTTTTATCTTAGACTTTAATACGGTTAAACGAATTGACGATTTAGGAAACTGGGTTGAACGTTCGAAAGCACCAAAAATATTAATCGATCATCACCGAGAACCCGATACGTTTGATTTTATGTATTCGGATATTGAAATGCCTGCGACTTGTCAAATGGTCTACAATTTTATCGAAGCAATGAATGATTTAGACAAAATCAATAAAGGTATAGCTGAATGTATTTATACTGGAATAATGACTGATACAGGTGGTTTCCGTTTTCGTAATACATCTGCAAATACGCACAGAATTGTCGCTGAATTAATCGATAAAGGTGTTGAAGTTGACAAAGTAACTTCGTATGTAAATGATTCGCAAACACAAGGTCGTTTAAAATTATTGTCTTTGACGTTAAATAATCTCACTTTTTTACCAGAACATCGTACAGCTTTTATGTTCTTAAAACGTGAAGATTTGTTGCAAAATGGTTTTCAGAAAGGAGATACAGAAGGCTTTGTTAATTATGGGTTAAGTGTAGAAAATTTTATTTTCTCAGTTATTTTTATCGAAGATACACATCATAATTTCATTAAGATTTCGTTACGTTCGAAAGGAGATTTTGATGTCAATGAATTTTCTCGCAAACATTTTAATGGTGGAGGACACATGAATGCAGCCGGAGGTAGATCTGATTTAAACATGGAAGAAACGATTGCATATTTCCAATCACTTTTACCAGAATACCAAGAAAAATTAGCCAATATCGTGATTTAATGAAAAAAGTTATTTTATTCACTTTCACCATCTTCGCATTGATGAGTTGTGATCAAAAAGTGATACAATATCCTGTTTCCTATTCCAACGACGATTTTATGAAGCGTTCGCAAGAGCGTGGAAAATTATTGCATCAAGAAGAATTGCAATGGTTTGATGAGTATATGAAAACATCTGACCTAAAATTTGTAAAAACTAATTCTGGATTTTGGATTTCGAACAATGGACAACGAACTCCTTTAACAGCAAATAACGGAGATTATATCGAATTTGAATACCAAGTAACTGATCTTGATAATCACATTTTATATTCGTACAACGAAAATAAAATTCAGAAAATAATTTTAGGGAAAGCTGATATTGCAAGAGGACTGCATGCTGGTTTGCAATTAATCCAAGAAGGTGAAAATGCAAAATTATTGTTACCTTCGTTTTTAGCTTATGGAGGTTATGGTGATACTCAAAAAATAGCGCCAGACACTCCTATAATTATGGATGTAAAAGTCTTAAAAATTAAAAAACACTAATAGACACAAAAAAGACGATAAAGTAAAATGAAAAAAATATTATTAATCTTAACGGTCATCACTACCCTTGTTAGTTGTGGCGTTAAAATTCCAAAATCGATGAGTAAAGAAGAATTTAAAAGTTTAGAAGACGGATTGTATGCAAAAATGACAACCAATCATGGTGCAATGACAATCAAATTATACGAAGAACAAGCGCCAATGACAGTTGCAAACTTTGTTGGGTTAGCTGAAGGAACAAAAGAAAATAAAGCAAAGGCAAAAGGAGTTCCTTTTTACGATGGAATTATTTTTCACCGTGTAATTAAGGATTTCATGATTCAAGGAGGTGATCCAGATGGAAGAGGAACAGGAGGACCTGGTTACGATTTCGAAGATGAGTTTGACGCAACTTTAAAACACGATAAAAAAGGAGTTTTATCTATGGCAAATTCAGGACCAGCAACAAACGGATCTCAATTTTTTATTACAGAAGTTCCAACTCCATGGTTAGACGGTCGTCACACTGTTTTTGGACAAGTTGTTGAAGGTTTAGAAGTTGTTGATTCTATTGCAAATGTAGAAAAAACAAGAGACGATAAACCAGTTGTTCCAGTTACTATTGAGAAAGTAGAAATCGCTCGCAAAGGTGATAAATATGCAAAATATAATGGTGCTGAAGCATTTGATGCTGCAAAAGCAAATCATGCAAAAAAACAAGCAGAAGCAGAAGCTAAATTAAAAGCAGAAAAAGACGCAGAAATTGCTCGTCAAAAGGAATTAGAAGCGAAAGCATTGTCTACTCCATCTGGTTTAAAATACGTTATTTTAGAAGAAGGAAATGGAGCTAAACCTGTTCAAGGAGATCCAATTCAAGTTCACTACACTTTACGTTTAAACGATGGTGAAAAATTAGATTCGTCATTTGATCGCAATCAACCATTAGACGCAACAGTTGGAGTTACAGGATTAATCCAAGGTTGGATGGAAGCTTTAACAATGTTCAATAGAGGTGCAAAAGTATTCTTAATCATTCCTGCAGAATTAGGTTATGGTGCAAGAGGTGCTGGAGGAGTTGTTCCACCAAACGCAACTTTATACTTTGACATGGAAGTATTAGATAAATAAACATCCACTTATTATAAGTAGAAAAGCCACTCAACCGAGTGGCTTTCTTATTTAACAAAAATTATGATTACTTAAAATTAATTTTTCCTCCTGCTAATTTTTTCTGATTTTTTTGTTCAGGATCACCATAAACATCAATTACACCACCCGCTCTTGTTTTTGCATCAACAGATTTTGTAGAAGTTGTTTCGATAAAACCACCTGCATTAGTTGTAAGCGTTGAGTGTTCTGCTGATAAAGTTTTTGAGTAATATTTTCCTCCTGAATTAGCAACAACCGTCTGAAATTCTGCATTTCCAGTTAAAATAACTTCTGCACCGGAATTAATTTTAACTTCTAATTTATTGATATCAACTGGTAATTTAATCGAAGAACCTTCGTTAGAAGTTAGATTTAAAGATTGAGATTTCAATTTGTCGTCAGAATAAATGCGAGAACCTTGACTGGCTTGAATTTCGTACAACGATTTATAGTAAACCTTTACCGTCGCTTCACCTCCCTGCATCAACTTAGTTCCTGTCATTTTAATTTTCAGTTCACCTTTGTTGTTTTCTACTTGCACATCACTCGCATTCACTCCGTCAACTTCGACTAAATTTTTATCAGAAGAAATTAATTCAACAGGTATTTTATCATAAACCTTTAAGATATTAAAATCCCCAATATTTATTTCTTCTTGTGCAAATACAAACGAAGAACCGAATAAAGCTATTGCTGATAATACTATATTTTTCATAAAAAAAGTTTTCTAATTTGGTCTTGATATTTACACAAATTTCAAACCAAACTAGAAAACTTATTAATTTTATGCTTTATTGTAACTTCTATTTTGCTTCTTCAGCAGTTAACTCTGCAATACGAACAATAATTTCAGTTGCTTTTTCCATAGATTCTACAGGAACATATTCATACGGTCCGTGGAAGTTATGACCACCAGCAAAAATATTAGGACAAGGTAAGCCCATAAAAGACAAACGTGCACCATCTGTACCACCACGAATAGGTTTGATATTTGGAGTAACACCACAATCTTTAAGCGCTTGTTCTGCGATTTCAACAGATTGGAATTTTTCTTTTACTTTCTCAATCATATTAAAATATTGATCAGAAACCTCTGCTGTAATCACTTCGTGATCAAAACGTTCTTGAATATCTGCTGCAATCTGCAAGAATAAAGCTTTTCGCGCTTCATATTGCTCCATATCGTGGTCACGGATGATATACACCATTTTTGCTTCAGAAACATTTCCAGTTATTTTAGCTAAATGGAAAAACCCTTCACGTCCGTCAGTTAATTCAGGCACTTCATCACTTGGTAATTGTGCAGCAAATTCCATTGCAATATTAGATGCATTGATCATTTTATCTTTTGCATAACCTGGGTGAACAGATTTCCCCTTTATTGTAACAATACCAGAAGCAGCATTAAAGTTTTCGTACTCTAATTCTCCTATTTCAGAACCATCCATTGTGTATCCCCACTCTGCTCCAAATTTTTCTACATTAAAGAAATCAGCACCACGACCAACTTCTTCATCTGGTGTAAATCCTATTGCGATACGTCCGTGTTTAATTTCTGGATGAGCGATCAAATATTCTGCAGCTGTTACAATTTCTGCAACACCAGCCTTATCATCAGCACCTAACAAAGTTGTTCCGTCTGTAGTGATGATGGTTTGACCTTTATATTGAGTTAATTCAGGAAATTCGTTTGGAGATAAAATCATTGATTCGTTCAATTTGATATCTCCTCCATCATAGTTTTCCCAAATTTGAGGTTGTACATTTTCTCCTGAAAAATCTGGTGAAGTATCCATATGCGAAACAAATCCAATTGTAGGCACTTCGTAATCTACTGTAGAAGGCACATAACCGAAAACATAGCCATTTTCATCAATCGAAACATCTTCTAAACCGATTTGTTTTAATTCGTCTACTAAATAATTTGCTAAATCCCATTGACGATCTGTACTTGGAAATTTATCTAAGAAAGCCTCACTTTCAGTATAAGTTTTAACATATTTCAAAAAGCGTGTTACCAACTTTTCTCTCCATTCTGTTTGCATTGCGTTTTAATTTTTGTCAAAATTACTAAATTATCTACCTTTAAGGCGCAAATAAACCAAAAAAATGAGTGCAACTACTTTTAAGATTATTGAATGTCCACGTGATGCCATGCAAGGACGCAAAGATTTTATTCCAACCGATACTAAAATAGATTACTTAAATCGTTTATTGACTGTTGGTTTTGAAGCCATTGATTGTGGAAGTTTTGTTTCTCCTAAAGCAATCCCGCAAATGGCAGATACAAAAGAGGTTTTGGACCATATTGATAAAACAAATTCGAAGTCTAAATTGTCTGTTGTTGTCGCAAATAGAAGTGGCGCGATGAAAGCTGCGGAACACGAAAAAGTAGATATTATTGGATTTCCATTTTCTATTTCAGAAAATTTTCAACAATTTAACACCAACAAAAGTCGCGAAGAAGCTTTTGAAATGATACAAGAAATCAATCAAATTGCAAATGAAAATGGTAAACACATGTTAATTTATCTGTCTATGGCATTTGGTAATCCTTATGGCGAAGTATGGAATGGAGAAATTGTGAAAGATTGGTCGAAAAAAATGGCTGATATCGGAATTTCATCTATTAATCTTTCAGACACAATAGGCGTTGCAGATGAAAAAACAATTGTTGATTTGTTCCAAAATTTAATTCCACATTATCCAGAAATTGAATTCGGTGCTCATTTTCATACTGTTTATACCGATTGGCATACAAAAGTGAAAGCAGCTTATAACAATGGTTGTCGTCGTTTTGATGGTGCTATAAAAGGTTTAGGCGGATGTCCAATGTCGAAAAGTGATATGGTTGGTAATATGCCAACCGAAAAGTTGATTAGCTTTGCGAATGAACACAAAGAAAAGCATGGATTAAATCTTTTTGATTTTGAATCGGCTTGGAATGTTTCATTAAAAACATTTGGATTAATTTAGTCTTAACAATAAACTAAAAAATCAATTCTTTTGTTAAAGGAAATTAAAATATGTTGGACTTTAACAAAAAAAGTTAAATTTGCTCATTGATAAGTTTTTTATCAAGCATATAATATTAAAATGAAATTAAAGTATATGAAATTTAAATCGAGTATGATGTTGTTAATTGCAACATTATTGACGGTAAATACTTTTGCACAAACAGCAAAATCAACACCACAACGTCTGGCTAAAGTAGATGGTATTGCTGCTGTTGTAGGAGATCAGATTGTTTTAGAGTCTGATGTAGATCGTGATTACTTAATGTCAAAACAACAAGGAATGCAAGTTGAAAACAAATGTGATTTCTTAAACGACATTATGTTAGACAAAATGTTGGTTGATCGTGCAAAACAAGATACTTTAATTAAAGTGACTCAAGACGAAGTAACACGTCAGTTAAATGGTCAAATCGAAGGTTGGATTGCACAAGCTGGAGGTGAAAAACAAATTTTAGACTATTTCGGATTCCGTACAATGGCGGAAATGAAAAACGAAACTAAATATATCGTTGAAGATAATATTTATGCGCGTCAGAAAAGAGAAATGGTTGTAAAAGGTGCAGATGCTACACCAGAAGAAGTACGTTTGTTTTTCGAAAAACACCAAGGGGAATTACCTGATGTTAAGGACGAACTTTCTATTAGCCATATTGTGATGTATCCTCAGATTTCAGAAGAAAATCAACAAAAAATCATTGATCAATTAAAAGAAATCAAAAAAGAAATTGAAGAAGGTGCTTCATTTGCAACAAAAGCAATTTTATATTCAGAAGATCCAGGTTCTTCGAGCAATGGTGGTGAATACAAAAAGGTTTCTCGTGGTAAAATGGTAAAAGAGTTTGATGCAGTAGCGTTTAACTTACAAGAAGGTGAAATTTCTGATCCATTCAAAACTGATTTTGGATACCATATTATCAAATTAGAAAAACGTCGTGGTCAAGAATTAGACTTACGTCACATTTTAATTACATTGAAACCTACTGAAGAAGAAATCAAAACAGCTAACAATAAATTAGACTCAATTCGAGTATTAATTAATGATGGTAAAATGACTTTCAAAGATGCAGCACTAAGATTTTCTGATGATAAATACACAAAATTTAACTCAGGAAATATCATGAACCAAAACTCTGGCGATGACCGTTTCGAGAAAATAACCTTACCATTACCAATGTTTACAGCTGTTGCGACATTAAACGAAGGAGATATCTCACAAGTTTTCGAAGATGATTTCGACAATAGAAAAGCGTTAAGAATCTTAAAGGTTAACAAATTCTATCCAGAACATAAAATTAATTATGAAGATGATTATTATCGAATTCAAAAATTTGCTGTTCAAGACAAAGAACGTACATTATTGATGGATTGGGTAAAACGTCAAGTTGGTGATGCTTATGTAAAAATTGGAAAAGAATATCAAAGTTGTGAATTTCCGATTGATTGGGAAAAGAAAAACTTAAAATAAAACAAAAAACCTCTCAAAATTGAGAGGTTTTTTGTTAGGTTTAAATTCTAAATATTTTATTTTGTAATTCGCAGCTGAGATAGCCAAATTAATTTATTTGGATCAAACCCTACTTTCTTTGCTGAATCTAAAAATCGATCTTTTACTTTATCCGATATTTCTTTTTTACGCGATAAAA
>NZ_CALGVK010000161.1:0-2450 GCF_937930195.1 uncultured Empedobacter sp. | reverse complement strand
GCTAAACTAAATAACGATAAGAAATTAGAAGAACAACTTCTTCAAGAAAAGAAAAAAGCTTTATCAAAAATCGCATTTGAACAACTTAAGAGTTCCCAGTCTTATATTAAATTATTAGGAAGTCTTGATAAAATGTCGGTTAAGTCTTTAGATAAATTATTAACTGAAATTAAAGAGAAAACTAAAGATAACGCAGTTTTAGATATTTCAGTAGATGAAGAAGATTTAAAAATATTATTAGATCAAATAGAAAAATTAAAAGGTGAAATTTCTAAAAAGAATCCTTTTAAAGGAATGGCTGATGCGTGGAAAGATTTCATAAAAGCTTCTACAGATGATGACAATATTGATGCTATTAAAAATTTCTTAAACGCTTCTAATTCCGCATTTGAAGCTACTAAAGAAATCATGGACATGACTACTGATGCTGTGGAAGCGTTTGGAGGTAAGTTAGATGATTCTGCAAAACAAACTATACAATCTGTTCAAAATATTGTTAACGGTATCGGAAACGCTATTCAAGGTTATTTCTCAGGCGACTGGGCGCAAATGATAGCAGGTATTGTTCAGGTAGTTGTTGAGGTTGCGAAACTTATCGGAGGTTCAAAAGACAGAAGGTTAGAAAAACGTATTAAAAAACAACAACAAGCTGTTAATGATTTAAAACGCGCATACGATGATTTAAGTTTTGCAATTGATAGAGCTTTAGGCGGTAAAAATTACTCACTTCAACAAGATCAGATTAAAAATCTCCAAGAACAAAAAATTCTTATGGAGCAAATGATCCAAAATGAAGAAGCTAAAAAGAAGACTGATAAAAATAAAGTAAACGAATGGAAGAACGCAATTGCTGATATTGATAGACAAATTCAAGAAATTCAAGAAAATATTGCAAGCGATATTTTGCAAACTACTGCAAAAGAATTAGCAAACACTTTAGGTGACGCACTTGCGGAAGCCTTTGGGAAAGGTGAAGATGCGGCGAAATCATTTGAAAAAGTTGCAAATGATGTTCTTAAAAATGCTGTATTAAATCAACTTAAGAAACGATTTATTGAAGATCAGCTTCAAAAAGCCTTAGACCAACTTCAGAAAGATATGGGAGTTGATGATAAAGGTTGGAGCGGATTAACTCCAGAGGAACAGCAAGCATTTCGAGATAAAATAAAAGAAATTGCAGAAGGTTTCCAAGGCGCGCTTGAAGGTTATTCGGAATTATTTAGCGACTTGGTAGATCCTAACGAATCTTCATTAGCTGGAGCAATTAAAGGAGTTTCAGAAGAAACAGCGTCTTTAATAGCTGGACAAGTTAATGCGATGAGATTACTAATTGTAGAAGCAAATAAAACAAGGATTGAAACGAATAGAATTTTACTTCAAAGCTTAGACAGATTAGCGAATATTGATTTTAATACAAAGAATGCAAATGTAATTTTAGATAAAATGTATGCATTTATGCAAAGTAACAAGGATAACAACAGATCATATGGATTTTAATAATATAAAAACAGAAGCTCTAAAAAGAGCTAAACAAAACGAGATATGCGAAGAATGGGCGGTTAAAATGGAAAACGCTCAAACTTTAGATGAATTACTTGATATGTATATCAAAGGAATTGATTTTTCTTTTTCATCTGAATTTATTTCAAATGATTTTATGCGAAGAAATCTAAAAGGAAAAATGGAGCATAAAGGAATTTTCCTTGACGATTCGATTGACTTGCATAATAACAGAGAGATAGTTTGTCTTGGTGATTCAAGATTAAACTATTTAGCTGATGAATTTTCAGTTACTCAACTGTATTTGCGAGATAATGTGAAAGCTCGATTAGTTGTTAGAGATAGTGCGTTTGTGATGATTGATATTTTTGACAATGTTCAGTTAGAAATAGAAGCAAGCGACAAAGCTAACGTTCGCGTTAATTGCTATAAAGGCGCTAAAGTTACTTTTAAAAGTAACGATGATAGTTATGTAAAAATTTCAAACAAAGATTTTAAAACGTATAAATGATTCCTGTAATTTATTTACTTGACAATATACCCTTTAAAAATTACAATGTTTATGTTTCAGATTCTTCTAATCTTTTTGATAAACCCTCTGTAAAAGAAAATCAAAAAAAAGATTGGAACGATGAACACGGTTATGATATTGATCTGCAATCACGATATCATAATTCTAAAACGATTACGATTGATTGCTTTATTCATGCTAAAACTTTGAAAGAATGTATTGAAAAGTACAATGATTTCTATAATGCTTTAGATAAAAAAGGATCTCGAAGATTATCAGTTATTGCTGGTGATTTAAGAATGGAATATCAAGTTTTCAGACAAGATACAGCTGAAAATAAATTGAATTATGATGATTCTAATGCAGTTGGTATTTTCAAATTAAAATTGATTGAAAATATGCCTGTTAAAAGGATTTTGAGGTCAATTCAAAAAACAAC
>NZ_CALGVK010000160.1:0-5164 GCF_937930195.1 uncultured Empedobacter sp. | reverse complement strand
GATCCAAGTCGAATTCTTTACAAAAAGCTCGGATTTTTTCTTCGGGAATTTGGTATTCAAAACGGATGAAACGTTTGCGTTTGCTAAATAATATCAAACCGACATTGATAAACTCTTCGCGTTCTACTTTAGGAACCACACGAATAACGGCGTATTCATAAACTACTTTATCTTGCATTTTGCGCGGTTTTTAAAAATACATCGGCATGAGCCAATCGGTTCGACATAAATTTAAAATACACTTCACGAATTTCTTCGTTAGATGGACCTTCTTCCCAATTTAAAAAGGCATCGGGAATTATATTTACAAGTTTACGCAACACGTCATCATTTAGTTTTGAAGTAAATTCTTGATGCACTTCGTCTAATTTCGTGGCTTTGGTAATCAATGCATGATCCTTAATCAAAGGGAACGGAGTAACAGATGTTTTCTCCCAGTTTTCCCAATTGTGATGAAAATAGAACGATGCGCCGTGATCAATCAACCACAATTCTTTATGCCATATTAATAAATTGGTATTTCGGAAGGTACGATCTACATTGGTAATAAAACTATCTAACCATACAATTTTTGAGGCTAATAATGCCTCGCAATCGTTGGTGGCTACATCGTAGGTTAAGGCACCCGATAAATAATGCAACCCAAGGTTTAAGCCTTTGCTGAATTTTAATAAATCCTGAATTTCCTCATCGCCTTCGGTTTGTCCAAAAGCTTCGTCTAATTCCACGAAAACCAATTCAGGTACAGGTAATCCTAAATATTTGGCAATAACGCCACCTAACAATTCAGAGATTAATGCTTTTACGCCGTGACCAGCGCCACGGAATTTTATCACGTATTTAAAATCGTCGCACGCTTCTGCCAACGCAGGCAAAGAACCACCTTCGCGTAAAGGGGTAATGTAGCGCATCACGGTTACGGTTCGTAAATCTGGGATCATAAAAAAATGATTTTATTTAAAGATACAAATATCGTTGAGTTTCGATTATAGAAAAAATCCGATTCAATACTGAATCGGATTTTAAATATTATCCTTTAATGGTTTCAACTGTCTTGTCGATTTTATTGATCAAGCCCATTAATACTTTACCTGGACCAACTTCTGTAAACGATGTAGCGCCATCTGTAATCATTTGTTGTACCGATTGTGTCCAACGAACCGGAGCTGTTAATTGCGTAATTAAATTGGCTTTAATTTCTGCTGGGTCAGAAACAGCGTTTGCCGTTACGTTTTGATATACCGGACAAATAGGAGTGGAGAAAGTAGTCGCTTCAATTGCAGCTGCTAATTCTTCACGAGCAGGTTCCATCATTGGCGAGTGAAATGCACCACCAACAGGTAAAATCAATGCACGTTTTGCACCTGCTTTTTTCATTTTCTCACAAGCCAATTCTACTGCTTTTGTTTCACCTGAAATAACCAATTGTCCTGGGCAGTTGTAATTTGCTGCTACCACAACGCCATCAATCGATGTGCAAATATCTTCTACCACTTTATCGTCTAAGTTCAAAACAGCTGCCATAGTAGAAGGTGTAATTTCACATGCTTTTTGCATAGCCATTGCTCTTTGGTAAACCAATTGTAAGGCATCTTCAAAAGCTAAAGTTCCGTTTGCAACTAAAGCCGAAAATTCTCCTAATGAGTGACCTGCTACCATTTCTGGTTTGAAATCAGGTAATGTTTTTGCTAAAATTACCGAGTGTAAAAATACAGCTGGTTGCGTTACTTTGGTTTGTTTTAATTCTTCGTCAGTTCCATTGAACATGATTTCAGTGATATTGAAACCTAAAATCTCGTTTGCTTTATCAAATAATTCTTTTGCTATCTCAGAAGATTCATATAAGTCTTTACCCATTCCTGAGAATTGAGCACCTTGACCTGGAAATACGTATGCTTTCATATAATTGTTTGTTTGTGGCACAAAAATAAGAAATAATAACATAAAAAAAAGCCCGTTGTAAAAACGAGCTTTATTAGTGTAAGGTTAATTTAAAATTGATGATCTGTTGTCTTCAATATCTGCTTTTTGATACAATGCGCTGAAGACAGAATTATTTACAGTGTTTCTATTGTTTGTAGACACTCTGTTTTTATAGTTGTCGTAGCTAGGTAATTTTGGAGCTTCGTATTTAGAAACTGTTTTTACAATGTACACTCCATTTCTACCATCGATTAAAGGTGATACTTCGTTAACATTTCTACCATAAGCAGCACCTACAACTTTTGGTTCTTGAACAGAAGCAATTGAAGGATTAGAAAGTGTAATCTCAGTAGCTTTTTGAATAGAAGTGTTTGCCGCTTTTGCTATTTCTTCTAAAGTGCTTCCAGACATTTTCTTACGTAGAAGTTCTGCTTTTTTATTGTTTACTAAAATTCGCCCAACCATTGCTTTTGCTTGTTCAATACCCATAAGTCCGGTATCATTAATCTCTTTTACTTTTACAATTAGTTCACCATCAGCTGTTGTGAATCTTTTGTATTCATTTGCTTTAATCCCTTTAGAAAAAGCCCAACGAATAGCTTCTCTTTGCGTTCCAACTGCTGGAAGATTTTCATCAAATGCTTTTACTGTAGCTGTAGGATGAGAAATTAAACCTAATTCTGTAGCTAAAGCTGAGAAGTCTTTAGAACCTATAGATTCTTCAAATTTTGTTGCTAAAGAGTGTACTTTATCTTGAGTCTCAGAAGAAATTTCTATTCTCTTAGCAATTGTAGCTAATTGTACACCTTCTTTTTCTTCTTTACTATCAACTTTGATTATGTGATATCCAAAAGTTGTTTCAACAATACCTAATGTACCTGTTGGTTTATTAAATATAAATTCATCAAACTCAGGAACCATTTGTCCTTTTTGAATATTTTTATATTGTCCACCAGTTGATTTTGAACCTGGATCGTCAGTGTTTTGTTCTGCTAAAGAAGCAAATAAGCTTGGGTTTGCTTGCAATTGCTTTAATAAATCTTCAGCTTTTGCTTTTGCTTCAGCTTTTGATAAAGTAATGTTTGGATCTGGTTGTTGTGTTTCGTTATGTGCAATTAAAATATGAGATGCAGTAACGTTATCAGTATAGTTTTTCTTAGCAACTAAACGAGAAACACAATAGAAATCATTAAATAAATATGGACCATAAACATCACCAGCTGTTAAGTTATATAACGCCTCACTATGTTCGGTAGGTAATTGGTCTTTAGGATAATATGTTGAATCAAATGGTACATCAGAGTTTTGATTCACAAAATCAGCAAGATTGTTAGTGTTTCTAAATCCTGCTAACGTATCATTTGAGTTTGTTTGGCTATTAAAAGCTACTCTTTTTTCTAATAAATCAGCTACTAATTGTTTTGTAGATTGCTGATCTTCTTCAGAAGGTTTGGTCTCTATAAATACATAATCAATAGCGCGAGTTGGCTCAGATTTAAATTGCTTTTCATGCTTTTTCATGTATGCTAATATTTCTTCGTTTGTAACTTTAACTTCTTCGTCTTTAATAGAGCTGAAAGGTAACGATACATAGTCGAAAGAAACTCTTGAAACATCATTCGAGTAGGCAAATTTCGCCTCTAAAGAAGTGGTGTTCACTGCGCCTTTAACCATCGTATAATACACTTGCTCTTTTGCAAAATGCTCAATTTGTTTTTCATAATTTAACCATGCATTCCATTGTTGGATTTCTCCTTGCTGCATAGTAGAAAGGAACTGGTTAAACTTTAATACATCAAATTGTCCTAATTCATTCTGAAATTGAGGTGTCTGAAAATCAGGTAAAGTTTTGATTACGTTAATCAATTGGTCTTTTCCTAAACGAAGTCCAATTTTTTCGAATTGCTCGCTTAAAAGAATGTTACGAACTTCGGTGTTCCATATTTGATTATACACTTGAGAAGAGTTTTGTCCTCTTTGTTGTGCATTTTGTATTTTAACCAGGAAGTCTTGTGTTGGGATTGCTTTGCCATTTACTGTTCCAATATTGCGTGAAGCTAAGTTTAGACCTCCACTTAATAAATCACCAGCAACGAATGCTAATATACAAAACCCGATTACTCCGATTAGTAATCCAGATCTTTCTCTAATTTTCTGTAAAATTGCCATTGTTTAGTTATGTAAATTTTTTTAAAAAGCGAAAATACAATTATCTGTTAAAAAATGAAATCTTTCGATAGATATTTTTATATATTCACTAAATGAATAAATAACGCAGTTTTGATTATTTCTGATTGTTCTCAAATTTTTTTGCATTTTTTAGTCTAAAAAAGAACATAAATAATGCCGCAGCGAATAATAATATACTTAAAATATAACTCTCGCCACTTTGGAATCTAACAAATGTGTCATAAGCAAATACTAACGCAAATGCTAAGTACAGATAGGCAATAATTTTATATATCTTCATTGTTTTTATTTTTTAATTCTCCTCTATTTTGTTGTGCATTTATGATCTTAAATTGGGTGTCAAAATCTAACCCTATACCTTCAAAAAAACTTTTATCTGGATCTGTGATTTTAAAATAATTTTCGGTAAAAAACCAATTGTGCTGTTGATCGAAAAAGAGTTGTTGAGTTTCTAAAACTTTTTGATCATGAGTTGTAATTTTAACGTCACCTACTAATTCAATGATTTTTGTTTTGTTGTAAGAAGTAGCTCTATTAGCTTCTACAAGAGTGGTTTTTTTATTTTCGTCGTATATTTTTATAAATACTTTGGTGGGGAAATAATTAAACGGATATTTTGCAGCAGAGTAATCGTACATGATTTCAGATGCTAATTCGGCTTTGATTTTAGCAGAATCTGTGTATCTTACAAGCATATTTTTTGCCTCTCCTGAAGGAATTAATTGTTTTTTATTCCACTTTTGAATGTTCTTCATGTCATTGTTACAACTGCTCATAGTTGTAATAAAAACAAAAGCTAAAGCTCCTTTAAGAATATTATTCAAATCTTCTTTTTTCAAACCAACGATCATTAAATGAAAATCCTACAGACAGAGTGAAATAGTTTTCTTGAATTAAACCATTGTTTTTTGTGCCCCTTTTCCCGTATTCCAATCCGATGTTCAAATTCGAATTGTTACGTCCAACAGGAAATCCAAATCCGATATGAGCGCCTAAGTCTTTTATACTTTCATTAGAAATTTCTAAACCCGTATCTACATATCGTAAACCT
>NZ_CALGVK010000159.1:0-8657 GCF_937930195.1 uncultured Empedobacter sp. | reverse complement strand
TGTGCATTATGGAAAAAATATAAACCAAAGTCAAATAGTGAGCCTGATATTTCTTGCTTGTTGATTACAACATGTTTCTCATTAAGGTGCAGTCCTCTTGGACGAACCATTAAAACTGCCGTTTTATTATTTAACTGATACATTTTTCCTTTCGATTCGAAAGAAATTGTACCATTTATTGCATCTTTTAAATTTTGTTGTCCTTGAAGGTTATTATCCCATGTAGGAGAATTACTATCTTCAAAATCAGCCATAAAGGTTTTAGCATCAGAATTTAAGGCGTTAATTACCATTTTACGGTCAACCGGACCAGTTATTTCAACGCGACGATCTTGTAAATCTTTAGGAATAGGAGCGGCTGTCCAATCGCTATTTCTGATATCCTTTGTTTCTGAAAGAAAAGATGGGAAATTTCCTAAATCAAAAAAGATTTGTCTTTCGCTTCTTTCAGCCAATAGTTCTAATCGTCTATCGTTAAATTTTTTGTGTAAAGCTGTCAAAAATGTAACAGCTTCATTTGTCAAAATGTCGGGATAACTATCCAGCACTTTGTGCGATAATTTTAATTCACTTGTAATAGTATCCATTTTTTTGTGTTTTTGTTGTAATTTTGGTTTTGGTCATTCGAGCGGAATTTTACTTCCAGCGAACGTTCGCTAAATTATAAAAATTCGTTTACATTTACCAAATATTTTTGAAAAAATTATGCAAGAAGAATACATTAAATTAATTTTTGGATTAAAATTAAAGCAAGTTAGAACTGCTAAAGATTTGTCATTGTTTAAGTTATCTAAGTTAACAGGGCTTTCGAAATCTTATTTAAATGAGATCGAAAAAGGTAAAAAATATCCAAAAACTGATAAAATAGTATTGCTTGCAGAGGCTTTGGAAATACCTTACGATGAGATAGTTTCATTAAAATTAGATAAAAATTTGGCGCCAGTTGCTGAAATTTTACAATCTAATTTGTTACAAGAAATACCATTAGAGTTGTTTGGTATAGAAGAAAGAGACTTAATTGAGATCATTTCGAATGCACCTATGAAGGTGAATGCATTTATATCAACCTTGATCGAAATAGGGAATAATTATAATTTGACACGAGAAAGTTTTTTCTTAGCTTCTTTGCGTTCTTTTCAGGAAGCAAACGACAATTATTTTCCAGATATAGAAAAAGCTGCAAAAAGTTTTTTACAAGAATATTTAGTTGATTATGATGGTTTTGTATCGAATGATACCATGGAAGAAATTCTAAAAGAAGAGTTTAATTATACAATTGTTTATGAAGATTTTGACCATCTTGAAGGAAAAGATTTAGCTAAACTCCGTTCGATTTATATCAAGGATAAAAAATTATTGTATATCAATTCGATTTCGGATAACGATCAGAAACGATTTATTTTAGCAAAAGAATTAGGGTATAATTATTTAGATTTAAAGGAGCGTTTGTATACTTTTTCTTGGGCTAGTTTTGACAATTTTGATCAATTGTTGAATAATTTTTATGCTTCTTATTTTGCGGGAGCGTTATTGTTACCTGAAGATAAACTGTTGGCGGATATGAAAGATCTATTTGCTGTGGAGCACCATGATTTGTCTAAATTTCAAGAAATTTTAGGAAAATATACCGAATCACCAGAAACTGTATATCAACGAATGACTAATTTATTACCGAAGCATTTCAATATTCGCGATTTATTCTTTTTGAGATTATCAACTAAAGCAGGTTCTAATTCATTTAAATTAACCAAAGAATTACATCTTAATCAACAACAATCGCCTCAAGCAAATGAAACAGATGAACATTATTGTCGACGTTGGGTTTCGTTGAATGTGTTGAAAGAATTAGAAAATAATCCAGAAGATCAGCATACAATTTCTGCTCAGATTTCGTTGTATCCATTCAATAATAATCAAAAATATTATGTAATTTCTTCAGCGACAAAAGATCCATTTAATCCAAGTTATTTACGAAGTGTAACGATAGGTGTTTTATATAAATCGGCTCAACGTAAAATTAAATTTATGAACGATCCTTCTATTCCAGTAAAAGAAGTGGCGGTAACGTGTGAGAACTGTGGAATGAAAGATTGTGCTGAAAGAGCTGCTGAACCAATTCGTTTTGAAAAAGATATTCGTAACAAACGTTTAAATGTTACCATTAATGATTTTATAAAAAAACAAAGTAAATAAAATATGAAAAATAAAAAAAGGAACTTAAAGTTCCTTTTTTTATTCGCTTAATTCTAACCAACGAAATTCTTTTTCTTCAATTTCGTCCACAATTTTTTGTAGTTCATCTCCAATTGTAGCAATTTTATCGTAGCTTAAATTAGGATCTGAAAGTAAATTTGTTAATTCTTCCTTTTTAACCTCAAGAATTGGTAAAGATTTATTAATTTCTTCTAATTCTCGTTGTTCTTTGAACGATAACTTTCGAGGTTTTGTTTCTTTGATCTTTTCTTTAGATTCAATTTTATCTTGAGTTGCGATTACTTTTTCACTTTTATTATCGTCAATTTCAGGTTTATTTTTATTCTCGATATGGTATTCAGTGTATGTTCCCATATAACGAGAAACCTTTCCTTCTCCTTCAAAAATCATTAATTCATCAACCACTTTATCCATAAAATAACGGTCATGGGAAACGACTAATAAACAACCTTGGTAATCTTCTAAGAAACTTTCTAAAACAGTTAATGTCGGTAAATCCAAATCATTTGTAGGCTCATCCAAAATCAAGAAGTTTGGATTTTTGTACAGAATAGCCAGTAATTGAAGGCGTTTTTTCTCTCCTCCACTTAATTTAGAAATATGAGTATGTTGTTGTTCTGGCGTAAATAAAAACATTTCTAAGAATTGTTCAGCACGCATTTCCTTTCCATTTGCAAGAGGAAAGAAATCTGCAATATCTTTTACAAATTCTATAACACGCTCATCTTGTTTAAAGTCGATTCCGTCTTGTTTAAAATGTCCAATATTTAATGTGTCACCACGTTCAATAACGCCACTATCAGCAGGTTCAATTCCTTCAAGCATTTTCAAGAAAGTAGTTTTACCTACACCATTTTTACCGACTAAGCCGATTTTTCCACCACGTGCAAAAATATACGAGAAATCATCTAAAATTTTCTTTTGACCAAATGCTTTCGAAACATGTTCCATCTCGATGATTTTTTGACCTAAGCGCGTCATGACCATCTCTAATTTTACTTTTTGATCGACAATTTTATGTTTGGCAACTTTTTCTGTATCATAAAAAGCATCAATACGAGATTTAGATTTTGTTGTTCGCGCTTGTGGCTGACGACGCATCCATTCAATTTCTTTGCGGTAAAGATTTTTTGCTTTATCAATTGTTGCGTTCTGATTTTCGATACGCAATGCTTTGTTTGTAATATAGGTTTCGTAATTTCCTGAATGTACATACAATGTTTTGTCCTCCATTTCTAAAATTTTGGTACATATAGCATCTAAGAAATAACGGTCGTGTGTAACAAGAATCAAGGTTTTGTTTTCTTTGTTTAAGAAATATTCTAACCATTCGACCATTTCGATATCCAAGTGGTTGGTAGGCTCATCTAAAATTAGAAGAACATATCCTGTTTCGAAACTCAAATCAATCAAAAACTTTGCTAAAGAAATACGTTTACGTTGACCACCAGAAAGCTTTCCAATTTTTTGACCCAAGAAATCAATCTTCAATTTTGATAAAATTTCTTTGATTGTCGGTTCGACTTTCCACGCATCTAAGACATCCATTTTTCCCATTAAATCAACTAATTCTGGATTTGTTGGGTCATTCTCAATCATGTTTTCATATTGACGAACAACATCTAATACTTCATTCGAATGATTAAAAATATATTCTTCACCTTTTAAATTTTCGTCGAAATCATCACTTTGGTCTAACATTAAAATTTTGACCCCTTTGTTTGGGCGAACTTCACCAGAATCGGCTGTTTCTAATCCAGCTAAAATTTTAAGTAAAGTAGATTTTCCACTTCCATTTTTGGCTACGAATGCGATTTGGTCTCCTTCGTTGACATGAAAATTAACATCTTCAAATAGTGTTCGGATTCCGTATGATTTGGTTAGATTTTCAACTGTAAGAAAATTCATGGTTTATTATCTGTTTTGTGAGTTAAAAAAGAAACTAAATCTTTTCTGTTTCGATTTGCTTGATCGACTGTTTAGCTTTTCTTATTTTAACGATTAAGAGAGCCAAAGATAAGACAAAGCAAATACTTCCTATAATAATTAGATTATTTAAATGTGGTTGAATTAACCTTGGATCTCCTTTTTCGATAAAAAGAATACGAAATATTTTGAGATAATGCGTTAATGGAATGGCATCTGCAATTGTTTGTATCCATTTTGGCATGTGACTCAATGGCCAAGTAAATCCACTTAAAATGAAACTTGGAGTAGCCACGACCATCAAGACTTCTGTAGCTTTTAGTTGGCTTGGAAGTAAGATGCTGACTAAAAATCCCATAAAACAAACAGCTAAAATAAAGGCAAGAGTAGAAGAGAAGAAAGGCCAAAATTCTGTTTCTAATTTCATGTCATAAAACATTCCAAAGCAATAGTATAGTATGAAAATGAAAATCGACATGATTAGATATGGAAATGTTTTGGTAAATAATAGTGTAAATGGATTGGATGATTTTGAAATTAAGGTGTTGAATGTTTTATTTTCAAATTCTGATGCAAAAGAAAGCGCTAATCCTAATAATAAAACTTGTTGCAATACAGTTAGTAATACACCAGGAAGCATAAAATATAAGTAGTTTCCACTGCGTATATTTTGTCGAATCATAGTTGATTTGAATGGTTCGTAACTTTGAGTCGCTATATATTCTGGTACGCCTTGTTTTCGAGCTGTTTCAATTGAAATTCCAGCTTTCATAGTAGATAATACTGTAGTTACAGCAATAGCAGCTGTGTTGGATGTTAAAGTATTTGATCCATTTACGAAATATGTAATTTCGGGCAATTTCTTTTGTTGTACATCGGATTGAAAATTGCGAGGAATCACAACGACTATTTCTGCTCCGATTGCTAATGCTTTATTTTTAGAGTCGAATGTAGATGCTAAAATTTCGGCTACGTGAACCGATTCATTTTCATCTAACATTTGAATAATTTTTTGACTTGTTGTTGTGCGATCTTCATCAACGACAATAATTGGCAAATCGGTTACATTTCCTTTTTTATAGACATTTCCAATCAAAACACCATACATGATAGGCGCACCCAAGAATAAAATGGGTAAAACAGGATTCTTGAAGAAAAGTTTGAACTCTCGTATAATTAAATGAAAAATTGTTTTCATTAGAATTTATTTAGTGTTAAGATCCAAAATAACAGTTGCTTTTGTCAAGAGTTGAGCAGCTTGTTTGTTATCAACAGGAACTACTTTTACTTCATATAGGGATTGTTGCTGATCAATATCTGGATAAGCAGTCGAGATGTTTGCATAGGAATTCAGCGCTTTTATCGAAACAATTTTACCTTTGAGTTCTAAATTATTTTTATAAGGAATCTTTAATTTGACAATTTGATTTTTCTGAAGTTGACTAATTTTATTTTCAGGAATGGTAAATCTAAAAAATGTAGTTTCTTCCAGAATTCCGTTCGCTATAGCATAACCAGCCAATGCTAATTCTCCTATTTTTAGATTAATTGTTTCGATTGTCATATTTTGTGGCGCTTTGATGTATCTTTCTGCTTCTGCAACATCAATCTCTTGCAAAGCACCTAATGCACGTTCTTTTTGTCCCAAAGCCATTTGTTGTTGCTCAACACGAGCTCCATTTTCGGCATCAGCTAATTCGGCTTTTGCGGCTAAATATTGATTTTTTGCACCTTGATATTTTGCATAAACTTCATCGTAACTTTGTTGCGGTACAAGACTATCACGAAGCATATTTTTTAGTCGATGATTCGATTTTTCAGCATAATCTAATTGCTCTTTCAAGCCAGCAACTTTTGCACGTAATTGTTTCAATTGATTATCTGTCGCACCTTTTTTTGCCATTTCATATTGCGCTTCAGCTGAATTTACAGCACCTTCGGCTTGACTTTTTTTGGCATCAACTTCTGGTAATTGTAAAACAAAAAGTGTTTGTCCTTTTTTTACTTCATCGCCTTCGTGAACCAATATTTGATCTATTTTACCTGGTATTTTTGTGACAACTGTAATTTGATCACGTTCAATTTTTCCTTGAAAAACAGTTTCTTCGGTTGATTTATTTTCTTTATCAGTAGATCTGCAATTCGAAAAAAGTATTAGTCCGCTTAATGCAAAAATATAGTATAGGGTATTTTTCATGATTTTAATTTGAGATTTGATTAAATAATTCACCAGAAGTTTGTAGTAATTCATAGGTTTTAGATCGTTGATCTATAATTTGAGAATAGTAACCAAGATTTGCTTTATAAAAATCATTTTCTGCTGCCAAACGTTCTGTTACATCAATTAATCCTTCTTGAAATCGTCTTGAAGCAATTTCTAAATTATTTGTTGCAATGGTATTTTGTTGATGGTTTACTTTTAATTTTTCGGAAGAAGTTTCGTAATCAATCTTATTTTTACTTAATAAGAGATGTAGTTTTTCTTGCGAATCTTTCAATTTATTTTCATTAATTAAGATATCTGTTTTAGCTTGCGCTAATCTATTTTTATGTTGACCACCATCTAATAATTCCCATTTTGCACCAATTCCAATCAAAATATTTGGGAATAATGTAAATTGATTCATTTTTAGATTGACATCGCCTAATAAACCGACATCTTTTAACTTGAAACGACTTCCAAAAATAGAAGTGTAATTGGTATTTGCGAAAGCGAAAACTTGTGGAAGATGAGAACCTTTTTCTTTCTTGTACAAAAATTCGTAAGCCTTTATTGAATGTTCAAGCGCTTTCAACTCCTTTTTATTTTCTAATGTATACTCAGCCGAAATTATATGAATAGGAGTAAGTTCATACTCTATTTGTTGTAAATCTTCTATCGATAAATGTGTTAATGTTTCTAATTTCTTGTAAAGTAATTGTCGGCTTCCATTTACTTCAACTTGTCGAGCCTCTAACTCAAGCATTGCTAATTTTATCTTTTCACGATCATATGGTATTGCCAAACCGTTTTGAATAGCTTTCTGAACTTTTAGATGTTCTTTGTCTAAACGCTTTGCAGAATTCGAAATCAATTCTTCTACTTTTTGTATCAACATCAATTGATCATAAGTTTGCAAAATGTCCTTTGTTATAACTTCTTTTTCTGCATCTTTTAAGTAATCTAAAGCTACGCTTTTTTCTTGAATAGCGTTTAAAGCATTTGGTATTTGCAATCCTGAAAAAATGACTTGAGATGCATTTATACCAATTGTAAATAATCCAGTTGAGGTATTAAATCTTTGATTTCCTGCAAATAATTCGGTCGAAATAAGATCAATAGATTTTGTAGGAATATCAATTGTTCCGTTCGAATTTAAATAACTTCCCAAAGCAATTGCAGACAAACTTGGTTTTTGTTTACCTTTTATTTCATCATATTTAGAGTTGTTTTTATCAACTTCGAGTTGTTTATTTTTTAAATTGTAACTTGATTCAATTGCTTTTTCAACAGGTAGTTTTAGTTGAGGGTCAATTAGTTGTTGACCAAAAGAAAATGAAGAGATAAGAACGAAATAACTATAATATCGATGGATAGGCATTGCTCAATTTTGGCATAAAATTAACAAAAAATATACCATGAATAAAAACTAGTATTAGAATATGATTAAAAATAAAAATCCTGAAACTTTTTAAAGGTTCAGGACTTCCAATAATTGCCAACATAATTGGCGCATAGTTCAATGTATTTAATATTTATTATCAATTATATTTAAGGTCTCGTTTAACGATTCTTTCATCATTTTCTCTAAATAATCTATTGATCCTTGCTTGATTGTCTCCTCAATGTATTTTGTTCCTCCAATTGTTTCGCTATATTTTAACGAATTGTTTTTTAAGTCTAAAATATTGATATAAACATAGGTTTTAGCAATATATTTTAGTTTGTTTTCGGGATCAAAATCCAAACCAGATTTTACATTGATAACGACTAAATCATCTTGAGATATTAAATTTTTCAAGTTATCAAATTTAACTAAATGAACATTTTCTTGTGTAATTAATTCGTTTGGTACGTTTTTATTGTCAAATTTATCAATTATTTGATAATCATATTGATGATCGTCTAAAATTTTGATTGCTTTTTCACGAATTATTTTAATGATGTCAACTTTCGAATTTAATTGTATCAGTTGATTTTGGATTGATTTTGAATCGATATTATGGTTTAATTCTTGAGAATTATGATTAAAAAATCCAACAGTATCAATATTAATTACCACACCAACTTTACTCACAGGAACATCTAAGGCACTCTCGTACGTAGTTGTTGTATTAACAGCTAATTCTTTTGGAGCTTCTTTTTTTTGCTCACAAGATTGCATTATAATCAAGCTTCCTATCGCGAAATAAACTATTTTTTTCATATACCAACCTTTACTCTTTAAATATAGTGATTAATAATGTTTTAGTATGTTTTTTTTAAAATTATTTTTTATTGTACCAAAAAAGGTAGTTATAACGTATGATTTTAGATT
>NZ_CALGVK010000158.1:0-16451 GCF_937930195.1 uncultured Empedobacter sp. | reverse complement strand
ACAATTACTTTTAAATATACACAACAAAATAAAAAAGTTATTCTGCGTCATTTAAGCAAAGATTCTATATTACTATTAGATCAAGCAAAAGGTGTTATAGAAGTCAATATTGAAGAAGATCCTACTTATAATGTAATGCCAAAATAAATAAAAAAAACAGCTTTGTAAAGCTGTTTTTTTTATAAATATCGTTCGTTGATCACATTCATATGATGAATAGAATGACCAGCCATTACAAAACCAATTTTTTCGACAGAAAATTCTCGATCACCAACTTTTCCAATCCTATTTAAGGTTTCATCGTCAAAAGATTTGAATTGAAAATACGTAGCTTTCATCAAATTCGTCCATTCTTTGATCAATTCTTCTGGTTTTCGACTTTTTGCGTTAGAAGTCAAAACGTAGGCATTTTCATCAAAAAAATTTAATGTCTGAGCATCTTCTCTCGCAATATGCTGAGCACGATATGAAAAAATACGTTCACAATCAATGCAATGTTGTATCATTTCCTTTATTGTCCATTTTTCCTCAGCATAAGCATAATCCCACTTATTTAATTCGGTAACAATTGTTAAGGTTTTTTTGATATCAGCAATTCTTGTTTGTAAAGCATCTACGACTTCTATTCCATCATAAATAGAAGTATAATTTTCATGGTTTATTGTATTCATTTTTTTGTAATTTTTTACAATTTAAGCATTATTAAAATGACTTATTTTAAGTATTTGTTAAAATTTATGCTACATTTTTTTGAAATTAATTTTAAATCTAATAAAAAAATAAGATTCTTATAGATATCTAAAATCTTGCATTTGATAAGTTTCTTTTCCGAAAAAACGTTGCTATGTTTGAGAGTAAAGTAATTTTTAAAATAAAGAATATAAATAGATGATAGCGAACTTATCATACTCAAGCGGTGCTTCTAAATATCCTCTATTGGGAGAAACAATTGGAGAAAATTTACGCAATACTGTCGCAAAATATCCTCAGCAAGAGGCATTGGTTTGCGTTGATCAAAATTACCGTGCGACCTATACAGAGTTTTATTCTCAAACAGAACAAATTGCTAAATCATTAATTGCAATTGGCCTAAAAAAAGGTGATCGTGTTGGAATTTGGGCACCTAATCGCGCCGAATGGACATTATTGCAGTATGCAACTGCTCGTGTCGGAATGATTCTCGTTAACCTTAATCCTGCATACAGAGAAAATGAACTTGAATTTGTTTTAAATCAAGCCGAAATTTCAGCTGTTTTTGCAGCTTTAAGTTTCAAATCAAGTCAATATAAAATCATGTTGAACAATGTGAAGCAAAATGCTAAAATGTTAGAACATATTATCATTTTTGAAGAAAATTGGAATGATTTTTTAGAACAAGGTGAAGAAATATCAACATCCGAAATTCATCAAATCGAACAATCCGTACAGTTTGATGATGCAGTTAATATTCAGTATACTTCTGGGACAACAGGTTTTCCGAAAGGTGTTACTCTAACACATCATAATTTATTGAATAATGGTTTCTTTATTGGAATACGATTAAATTATACACATTTAGATCGTGTATGTATACCAGTTCCTTTTTATCATTGTTTTGGAATGGTTATCGGAAATATGGCTTGTACTTCTCATGGTGCTTGTATGGTCATCCCATCTGAAAGTTTTGATCCAGAAAAAACGCTAAATGCTGTAGAAATAGAGAAATGTACTTCTCTTTATGGAGTTCCTACGATGTTTATAGCGGAATTGGAATTGCCAAATTTTGATCGTTTTGATTTATCTTCTTTAAGAACTGGCGTAATGGCAGGATCGCCTTGTCCAATAGAAATCATGAAGAAAGTTCAATCTAAAATGAATATGAAAGAAGTATCAATTTGTTATGGAATGACGGAAACTTCTCCTGTTTCGACCCAAACAATTATCGGTACTCCTTTAGAAAAACAAGTTTCAACGGTTGGTACAGTTCAAGACCATTTAGAAATTAAAATTATTGATCCGCAAACAGGTGAAATATTACCACGTGGCATTGCTGGTGAATTTTGCACTAGAGGTTATTCAGTTATGCAAAAATATTGGAATAATCCAGAAGCAACAGCTCAAGTGATAGATGAAAATAACTGGTTGCATACCGGAGATTTAGCGACGATGGATGTCGATGGTTATATTAATATTACAGGAAGAATTAAAGATATTATTATTAGAGGTGGTGAAAATATTTCACCTAAGGAGATCGAAGACTTTTTGTATGAACACGAAGCAATTTCGGATGTTCAAATTATTGGAGTTCCAAGTATTAAATATGGTGAAGAAGTGATGGCATGGGTAAAAGTGAAAGAAGGTATAACAGTAACAGAAGATGAACTAAAAGAATACTGTTTATCAATTGCACATTTTAAACGTCCAAAATTTTGGAAATTTGTAACTGAATTTCCAATGACAATATCTGGTAAAATCAGAAAAATAGAAATGCGTGAAGTCTCAATTCGAGAATTAAACTTAGAAACCGCTCAAAAAGTAAAAACATCTTAAAAATCATTAAAAAGAAATAAAAGTAGACTCAAGAATAATAATTTCAGTTATCTTTGAGTCTATTTAATTTTGTATAAAAATAAACGATATTAACGATGTCAAATATCTTATTAATCGAGGATGAACAGGCTATCCGAAATGTTTTGAAAAGTATCCTAATGGACGAAAATCCGAAATGGAAAGTTGATGAAGCAGAAAACGGAGTGGTTGGAATTGAAAAAATAAAAGAAAAAGAGTACGACTTAATTATAAGTGATATTAAAATGCCATTGAAAGATGGGATGGAGGTTCTTTCGGAAGCTATGGAATACAATCCTGATTTAACAATGGTAATGATCACTGGACATGGTGACGTGGATTTGGCTGTAGACGCAATAAAGAAAGGTGCCTATGATTTTATATCAAAACCACCAGATTTAAATAAATTATTAACCACTGTTCGCAATGCCTTAGATCGTAAATCGTTATTGTCTACGAACAAAGAATTAAAGAAAGAAAATAAAGCATTAAAGAAAAAAGTAGCAAAAAAATATGAAATGATTGGTGAAGCTCCAGCAATTGCTGAAGTAAAACAAATTATTGATAAAGTAGCTGCTACAGATGCTCGTGTACTTATTCTTGGACCAAATGGAACAGGAAAAGAATTAGTTGCTCATCATTTACATGAAAAAAGTGACCGTAGTGTTAAACCTTTAGTTGAAGTGAATTGTGCTGCGATTCCTGCAGAATTAATAGAAAGCGAATTATTTGGACATGTAAAAGGTTCGTTTACAGGTGCTGTTAAAGATAAACAAGGAAAATTTGAATTAGCAAACGAAGGTACAATTTTCTTAGATGAAATAGGGGATATGAGTCTTTCTGCACAGGCCAAAGTTTTGCGAGCGTTGCAAGAAGGAAAGGTTTCACCAGTTGGTTCTGAAAAGGAAATTAATGTAAATGTTCGTGTAATTGCAGCAACGAATAAAGACTTACGTAAAGAGATTGAAGAAGGTCGCTTTCGCGAAGATTTATACCATCGTTTGGCTGTTATTATTATTAATGTTCCTGCTCTTAATGACCGCAAGGATGATATCCCATTATTGGTAGAACATTTTATAACAGACACAACAAGTCAAAAATCTTTTGATAAATCGGCTTACGATGCTTTAAAAGAATTGGATTGGACAGGAAACATACGCGAGTTGAGAAATGTTGTTGAACGATTATTAATTCTCGGAGATGATCCAATTTCAAGAAAAGATGTTGAACAATTTGTGAAAAAATAAACTGTTTTCATGACAAGAAATGTTATTTTTCTAATAGCTTTTATTTTTTTGATGTTTTCGTGTAAGAATGAAAAAACAGAAATAGACAAAAGTTCTGATGGTTTGTCGCATGAAGACGTATTGTCATTAGAAAAAAGTTCTGTCTTTACGAATGAAACGCTTGTTTACAAAGGAATTTTTGAAGGGAATTACTATGGTGATAAAATCATCTTGAAATTGACTGAAAAATCATTTTTAGTAGAGTACAAAGGTCAATCGTTTGAAGGAGAATTGTTTAAAAAAGATGATGGTTCTTTAATAGAACTCGCGCCTAAAAAGAAAAAATTACCTTTTCAGTTTTTACGTTGGTCAGATAATTCAGAAATCATGATTCTAAATGAAGATGGAATGGCAGACGATAATGGCGAAAATTATTTAACTAGAATTTCAGAAAAATGAAAATAATATTTACGTGGATTTTCAGTGTTTTAATATTAACTAATTTGGTGAGTTGTAATTCAAATTCATCAAATAAAAATGATGAATTAGGAAAACGATTTTTCGAAAATTACTCTACTCGTGCCGATTATAAAAAAATGTTGTCTTTTTATAATGATAGTTTGGTATACGAAAATGTAGCCCAATATTCGGGTGCTTCAACAATTGATCCTCGTTATCTTTTGAATGAAATTGTGCGTTGGAATGATACGACTATGCAGTATGAGAACAACCAATTGTTGGAAGTAAAAGATTTATTTTCAAATGATTCGATGATTATTGCCAATGGAGAATTTTCTGCTTACACCTATAATGGAATGAATTTTCCTTCGATGAAGTTTACCACTTTTTTATATTTGGATGAAAATTCAAAAATAAAAAAACAAGTAGATTGGTTCAATTATCCAATCGAAGATATTATTGAGTTGTATCAATTGCAACAAAGTCAACAAAAAATAAAATTAGATCAATAATAATCAAATAAAAATCCAGTTAACGATTTAACTGGATTTTTTCTTCAAGATTTATAAAATATATTAGCTAAAAAACGCCATAGAACAAACCATTAAAGCTGTTATTCCTGAATAGAAAAGCCCAAAGTATAATACGATTTAAACAATTTTTATTAAAAAAAATACCTCTCATAATCGAGAGGTATTTTTGTATTATACGTTTTATGAAAAATTATTTCAAATTTTTATCTGTATAAATCTTTTCAGCTAATTGTACAGCTTTATATGCATCAACAACACCTCCAGTTACAGAAATATCTTTTAATTGATCATTTTTATTGACAGAATCTAAAATGATTTGTTTCACTTGTTGTGTTGTCAATTTTGGATAATGTGACCAAACTAATGCTGCAACACCTGCAACAACTGGTGAAGCCATAGAAGTTCCAGAATTTGATTTGTATTCGCCATCTCTTGTTGGGATTGCAGAGTAAATATCAGAACCTGGAGCAAATACATCTACAGATTTTTTACCGTAATTAGAAAAACTAGATTTTAATTCATCTTTATTACTTGTATTCGAACCAACAGTAATCACATTGTTAGAAATTGCTGTACCCGCTTCGTTATAAACCGTAGGAAAATGTATATTCGTGTCGATGTTTTCGTTATCGTTTCCTGCTGCTTTTATCAATAAAACACCTTTGTCTTGTGCATATTTAAACGCTTCCCAAACTGCTTTTACATCAGGAGAATACGCTTTCCCAAAAGACATATTCAAGATTTTAGCACCATTGTCAGTCGCATAACGAATAGCGTTTGCAACATCTTTGTCGCGCTCATCACCATTAGGCACAGTACGAACAGACATTATTTTTACATTTCCTTGTCCAGCAATACCATCTATTCCAATTCCATTACCAGATTTTGCCGCAATAATTCCAGCAACGTGTGTTCCGTGGTTTGAATCTGGACCGTCTACATCCGAATTTCCATAGTATCTCTCATTCACATTGGCATAATCATCACCAACAATAGGACGAGGATCTAACTCTGTATTTAAGTTAATTTCTACTTGTTCTTTGTAATATTTCGCACCTTCAGCAATTTCATCACCTACTTTTTTCAAAAACTCTTTCATTGTCTTACCATCCCAAGCTTCTTTTGGAACCATCGCGAAAATCATCATACCTTGCTGAGCTTCTTTCGATTTTGGTTGAAAGGTAGACATGTTTTTTTCGTCCAAATCCTTTTCTCCCCATTCAGAAATTAATACTGGAAAACTAACTTTGAAAATTTCATCCATTTGCTGATATTGCATAGCACCTTGTTTAGCTTCAGCTAATTTATTTTCGAATTCTACTTTTATTTTTTGGTATTCTTCAAATTTTTCAGGGTATTTGGTTTTATTTGAAGCAGCATCGGTACTCGTTTCGAAAAGGTTTTTATATTTTACAAAAAGACGTGTTAATTCTAATGTATCGCCATCGACGTTTTTACCATCTTTTCCTCCAATAAAATTCCAACCATGCACATCATCAATGTATCCATTTTTGTCGTCATCTTTTCCATTTCCAGCAATTTCTTTTGCATTGATCCATACATTATCTTTTAAATCTGCATGTGTCACTTCAACACCAGAATCTAAAACTCCGACAATTAATTGCGATGGTTTACGTTTTTTTGATTCTAAAAATTGAATTGCTTTTTGTGTATTAACACCATAAACACCACTTTCTTCAAGAGATTCGTGTTGCCAATATTTTTGGTCAACCTTTGGTAATGGAATAGTTTCTTGTGCGAATGATGCCACACCAATAAACATGGCAACAGATATACTTAATAAGAATTTTTTCATAATAAATTTTTCTATATATGTCGGATAACAAAGCGAATTGTTACACATTGAGTTTTCGTATTTTGAAAATACAAAAAAGGCTCCAAATTAGGGAGCCTTTTTATAATGTTGTGTTAAAATTATTTCAATTTACGTTGTTTGTAAATTTCTTCAGCTTTTTGTACAGCTTTGTACGAATCTACAACACCTCCAGCAACAGAAATGTCTTTTAATTGATCATTTTTATTCACTGTTTCCATTAAAATATTACGAATATCCTCTGCAGTTAATTTTGGATAGTGTGACCAAACCATTGCAGCAACACCAGCAACAGCAGGAGAAGCCATAGAAGTTCCATTTAAGAAACGGTATTGATCTACACCTGGATAAGTAGCATAAATTTCTTGTCCTGGTCCAAAAACATCAACTGATTTTTTACCATAATTTGAGAAACGAGCTTTTAAAGCATTTGGATCTTTTGTTGATGCACCAACTGTTAAAACAGATTTAGAAACTGCATTTCCATTTCTGAAATTTGTTGGATAATGAACATGAACATCAATATCTTCGTTGCTGTTTCCTGCTGCTTTTACAATTAAAACTCCTTTATCCGAAGCATATTTGAAAGCATCCCAAACTAAATCCGCATCGGGAGAGTATGGTTTTCCGAAAGACATGTTTAAGATTTTAGCACCATTGTCCACTGCATAATAAATTGCATTTGCAACATCTTTGTCACGCTCATCACCATTTGGAACTGTACGAACTGACATAATTTTTACATTATTTCCACCAATTGTACCATCGTTTCCGATGTTATTTCCTCTTACAGCACCGATGATTCCAGCAACGTGTGTTCCATGAGATGACTCAGGTCCATTAGAATCACCATTTCCGTAAAAACGTTCTTTCTTATCGTTTGGATTGTCAACGTCTTTGCGATCAACTAAATTTAAGTTCAGGTGAGATGTTAAAGCATCACCTTTTGCAGCACGGCGTGCAGCTCCTAAGTAAGTATTGGCAACCTCTTTCATGGTTTTACCAACCCATTGCTCTTCTTTTAATTCACCAAAAATCCATAAAGCTTCTAAAATTTGTGAATCTGTTGGTTGGTAATTAGCCAAAACATCTTTTGATAATTTAGTGTCACCAAATTCTAAAACCATTTTATTTACACCACCTTCAACTGCGTTTAGTTTTGATTGTGCAACTTGTTGGTTGTATTTTGCTTTACCTACAGCGCTTAAATATTCTTTTTCAATTTTTTGAAACTCTGCATATTCTGTTGGATTTTTTGCAATTGCAGCATGATTTTTTTTCTGATCGTAAGTAGCGTATTTATTCGATAAGTTTTTGTAAATACGCGTTATTTCAGTTGTATCATCATTATAATTGATTCCTTTCGCTGTTCCCAAATAAGACCATCCGTGTACGTCATCAATGTAACCATTTTTGTCATCATCAATTCCGTTTCCTGGGATTTCTTTTGGATTTGACCACATATTTGCTTTCAAATCTTCGTGGAAATGCTCAACACCACTGTCTAATACGCCTACAATAATTGTATTGGCTTTTCTTTTATTGTCTTTTAAAAATTGTAATGCTTGATCAGTATTTACACCATAAATACCTGTTTGTTCTACACTTGCATGGTACCATTTTTCTTTCGGTACTTCTGTTGTTTGTGCTTGAGCAAACCCTAATGTAAAGGCAAATCCTAAAGCAATAAATAATTTTCTCATGTTGTTATTTTATTAAGTTTTTTAAATACACTGCGGCACTTGGACCTTCGCTAAAAAGTAAATCGAAGATACTCAATCCTTCAACGGATTCAACTTTGTCATCAAAAACTTGTGCGTATTCGGGTAAATGGTATTGAGGTGCTTTTTTAGCAGAAAATTGATTTCTAAAATCATTTTCAGGTAATATAGATTGATAAGTTTCTGTTTTAGAAACTTCCAAGTCTAAGTTTAATTTTTTGTTGATGAATTCAATTGTTTTTAAATTCAAATCCAATAAAAATTTTTCCTTCTGTTCTAAAATTGGAATAATTTCATCTTCATAATACTCAAAATATGGAGAACTTTGATAAGCTGATTTTAACGATTTGATGTGTTCTTTCTGCCAATCATATTCATAAGAAGGTTGTAAATCTTTGAACAATCGAGTTCCGTTGTGAAAGATGGGAATATTTAACATCAACTTACCATTTGCGCCCAAAATATACATGCGATTACGGTAAGTTTGCTTTTGAAAATTTTCTTGAACTTCGATATCCAAAGTCTGGCTTTTTACCATTTCTGCATAGTAATCAATCGGTCCAAAATAAAAAGCGGCAAACGTATTTTTCATTCGTTTTTATTATTTTTCTGTATATAAACTGTGCATTACAATTACTTATAATGCACAGTTTTGAGTTATTTATTTTTTGAATAACAAATTTTATGTTTTAAAATTTGACTACAAAATAATTTTAATAGTTGTTTTTCTTTTTCTCTTTTCGAGCTTTTACAATATCGTATCCAATCCAACCAATTAACGCAATTAAAACATAAATTCCGTACGATGTTTTGTTTGGATTATCGTTGTTGATTGAGGTAAAGAATCGATCCCATATAAATTTCTTAGGAGCTGCAGGTTCAAACATTCCATTCATATTTGCCCAAATCATAATTGGACGACCAATGATATGATCTTCTCCAACATATCCAAAGAAACGCGCATCTAATGATTGATTTCTGTTATCACCAACCATAAAATAGTAGTTTTGTTTGATTTCGTATTTGTCTGTTTTTTGATCGTTGATAAATACATCAAACTTACCATTAGCAGAATCAACTTTTAGCGTATTGTTTTCGTAACGACGAATAATATTGATGTATTGTGCCAACGTTTCGTTGTTAACATCTACAACATCTCCTTTTTTCGGAATGTATAAAGGACCGTATTGATCTGTATTCCAGTTTTTGTTAACAGGGAAAATCGTATTTGTACTATCGATTTTACCATTCACAATATGTTCTGTTTTTTGACCAACTGGTTGTAAAATAGGTTCGATAGAAACTACATTTGCATTCGATTTCATTGCTGTGACATGTGCGTCAGTTAATGCAGCAAATTGATAGATAAATGTACCATCAGTTTGTTTTCCAGCTTGATAATCTGTACTGATAATTCCAAAATTATCGTATAATAGTTTATCACTAAATGGAGTTTTTACAACCACTAAATATGAATGTTGAACTTGTGCATCTTTTTTCGGGATGAATTTTTTGTCGTTTACATATAAAACACCATTTCGAATTTGAACTGTTTCTCCTGGCAAACCAACCAAACGTTTTACATATGCATCTTTACGATCAATCGCATTGTAAATAGAATCGGTAGGGTAATTGAAAACAACAATGTCATTTGATTTTAAATCTCTCCAACCCGGAACACGCATGTAAGGCAAACGTGCTTTATCGATAAAACCATCACGGTAAATGAATTCTGAGAAAGGAATTCCAATAGGAGTAATAGGAACACGTGCACCGTAACTTACTTTCTCTACAAAAAGGGCATCACCAATTTTGATTGTATTTTCCATTGATCCTGTAGGAACAATCATAGGTTGTATAAACCAGTTGTGAACTAATGTCGCTAATACAAGCGCAAAAATTAAGGAAGAAACAAAAGTAGGTTTACGTTTTTCAGGACCTAAATATTTTGGATTATCAGCATAATTTACTGCAAAAATGTATAAACCTAATGTCAAAACCATGATGACTTTATCTTTCGTTTCTATTTTTCCGTAAGAGTCGCCTAAATCAACAAAGAATACTAACCAAAAAATAGGGCCAACAATTGGCAAATAAAATAGAATAATCCACCATTTTGGACGATGAATAATTTCTAAACCTTTCCAAATATTAAGAAAGGGAATATAGGCCTGCCAAGCTTCTTTTCCTGCATTTTTATATAATTTCCAAGTTGCAGCTCCAAAGATTACATTGGCTATGATAAAACCAATTAACCAGTAAATTAGTACATGCATAAGTTTTTGATATTTAGTATTTTAATTTAGTTCAGTTCAAGTACATCTTTCATTGTAAAAACACCTTGTTTATTCCAAATCCATTCCGCAGCAATTACAGCACCTAAGGCAAAACCTTTGCGTGAATGAGCGGTATGAGAAATTTCAATTGTGTCTACTTCCGAATTATATTGCACGATATGTGTTCCAGGAACATCTTCTATTCTTTTTGCTTCGACAGGAATAATATCTTTTGCTTTTTCATCCATCGACCAAGAAGTATAAGAAGAATGATCAATAATTCCTTCTGCAATTGTAATTGCAGTTCCTGAAGGTGCATCAAGTTTTTGTGTGTGATGAATTTCTTCTAAATTAATTTGATATTCGTTGCGGTATTTATTCATCATTCGAGCTAAAATAGAATTCAATTCAAAGAATAAATTTACACCTAAACTAAAATTAGAAGCATATAAAAAAGCCGTATGATTAGCAATGGCTAATTGATTTATTTCACCTTGTTTCTCTAACCATCCTGTTGTTCCACATATAGTTGCAACGTTGTTCTCAAGTAATACTTTAAGATTATCGAATGCAAATTCTGGTCGAGAAAATTCGATTGCAACTTCAACATCTTTTAATTCTTCTGGAAGAGGAGTACGAGAAATTTTAAGTACAACATCATGACCACGTTGAACTAAAATTTCTTCTATTGCTTTTCCCATTTTTCCGTATCCTATTAATGCAATTTTCATCTTTAATTTCTAAAATTTTAAGTTAAATGCCAATCCCAAAACTGGCTCTAATGTCATTTCATCTTGAATGACAGTTGGTTTAAATGACATTTCAGTGTCGTTTCGTACTGTAAATAAATGTGCATCAACTGTAGCATCAACAACATTTAATAAATAAGCTAACGCAGTTAACGCAACACTATAATCACGTTTTCGTTTGTAATCGTCTTGTATAACTGCCAGTTGTTCTGGAGTTAAAATACCAGAAAATTCGTTTGGAGTTCCTTCTCTTACTGCAATGTACGCTTTTCGGTACTTTTTATATAAATTATTGTAATAGATTGTAAAACCTGTGCCTGTACCAACTAATCCCAATGCAATTGGTGCTTTCCACCATTTTTTATTGTACAATTGTCCTGCACCTGGTAAAATAGCTGAATACAACGAAGCTTTGATTGGACTTTTTTCCATTAAGACTTCGTTACTAATTTTAACAGAATCTTTTACGATTAGAGTTGAATCTATTTGAACTTGGGCAAATGAAAACGTTGAAGCCATCATTAATCCAAGAAATAATCCTTTAATTTTCATTCAAAAACTTTCTTAAACGTTCAAACTCATCATCAGAAGTAAAATTCAAAATAATTTTACCTTTACCATTATTCGCACGTTTTATTTCGACTTTCGTTTTCAAAGAATTTGAAATAGAACTTAATGCTTCTTTGTACTGAGAAGGCAATTCATCTTTAGCTTTCTTCTCAGGTTTCCCTTCTTTTATTGATTTGATTAGACGTTCTGTATCACGTACAGATAAATTATTTTTGACAATTTTTTCGTAAATATCAAATTGTAAATCTGCATCATCAATTGCCATTAAAGCACGCCCATGTCCCATCGAAATCATTCCATCTCGAATTCCTGTTTGGATAATTGGATCTAATTTTAATAGACGTAAATAATTTGTAATAGATGTTCTATCTTTCCCAACACGTTTACTTAATTCTTCTTGAGTAAGCTTGATTTCATCCATTAATTGTTGGTAAGAAAGTGCAATTTCAATAGCATCTAAATCTTGACGTTGAATATTTTCGACCAATGCCATTTCCAACATTTCTTGGTCATTTGCTAATCGCACATAAGCCGGAATTGTCTTTTTTCCTGCCAATTGCGAAGCACGAAAACGTCTTTCACCTGAAATCAATTCATATTCACCTGTTGGTTTTTTACGAATTGTAATGGGTTGAATAACGCCTAATGTTTGAATAGAAGCGACTAATTCATCTAAAGCTTTTTTATCAAAATTAGTTCGTGGTTGCCAAGGATTTGCGGTTATTTTTTCTAAATCTATTTCCAAAATATTTCCAACCAATTTCTTCGCACCTTCATCTTGTGCTGTTTTTACCGTTGGTTCATCTTTTAATAGAGCTGATAATCCACGTCCTAAGCGATTATTTTTATTTGGCTTTGCCATTTTATTTAAACTGTATCGTTGTTGTTAATTAAAAATTCTCGCGCTAAATTTAAGTAATTTTCTGCACCTTTACTTGCTGCATCGTACTGAATAATTGTTTCGCCAAAACTTGGCGCTTCAGACAAACGCACATTTCGCGTAATAATTGTTTTGAAAACCATTTGCGGAAAATGATTGTTTACCTCATCTAAAACCTGATTAGATAGGCGTAAACGCGAATCGTACATTGTCAACAATAAACCTTCAATATCCAATTCTTTGTTGTGATGTTGTTGAATTCCTTTTATTGTATTTAATAATTTTCCTAATCCTTCTAAAGCAAAATATTCGCACTGAATAGGAATAATTACAGAATCTGCAGCTGTAAGTGCATTCAAAGTAATCAAGCCAAGTGAAGGCGCACAATCTATAATTATATAATCATATTGATCTTTGATTTCCGACAACGCAGTTTTTAACATGTATTCGCGGTTCTCGTAATCTACAATTTCAATCTCGGCAGCAACTAAATCTAAATGAGCAGGCATTAAGTCTAAGTTAGGCGATTCTGATTGTAAAATAGCTTCGCTTGCAAGAACTTCATGTTCTAATACTTCATAGGTTCCTGCTTCGATTTCATCCAAATCAAAACCTAAACCAGATGTTGCATTTGCTTGCGGATCTGCATCAATTAATAAAACTTTTTTCTCTAAAACACCTAAAGAAGCGGCAAGATTTAACGAGGTTGTCGTTTTTCCTACGCCACCTTTTTGGTTCGCAATAGCAATAATTTTACCCATAATTTACGTTCAAAACGATTTCAAAAATACAATATTTAACCTTGTTAAACCTTAAAGAAAAAATAAAATTTTGAACAATTGTAGAATATTTAAATTATCGCTAACATTAAGAGTTAACTATTGATAAATTTTAATATTATTTTATCTTTTTAACAGAATTAAAAAACATATATTTGCGGCAAGTATTTTTATAATTTTTTTAATAAAAAAAGTTGATGAGTTTTAACCTTTTATTCGAAAGCGTTGAAATTAAAAAAAATCTCAACGCATTACTTTTAATGAATCGAAAAGAGTCTAAGAATTATTCTTTCCCTTTATTGCTTCGCAATGTATATTATGCGATACGTCTGTAATACCCTAAAATTTTTCTCGCAAATTTTTTAGAATTATTCAACACACGTAACATTTATAAAGCATAATGAAAACTAAATACATAGATTTAATCACGCAATCATTTGACTTTCCGCAAGATGAATTTGAATTGGATGGAGAGCACTTAAAATTTAATGGAATCGACTTGAAAGCTTTAGTCGAAGAACATGGAACACCATTAAAATTTACTTACTTACCAAAAATCTCACAAAACATTCAAAGAGCGAAAGGTTGGTTTGAAAAAGCGCGTGAAGAATTAAACTATGAAGGAACTTACAATTATTGTTATTGTACAAAAAGTTCTCACTTTCGTCATATATTAGGCGAAGCATTAAAAAACGATATTCACATCGAGACATCTTCTGCATTTGACATTAATATTGTCGAAAATTTGATTAAAGAAGGATTGATTACAGACGATCAATATATCGTTTGTAATGGTTTTAAACGTGAAGAATATGTAGAAAACATTGCTCGTTTGGTCAATAACGGACATCGCAAAACAATTACAGTTATTGATAATTACGAAGAAGTTGATTTATTTTCGGAAGCTATCGAAGGTGATTTCGAAATCGGAATTCGTATTGCATCTGAAGAAGAACCAAAATTCGAGTTTTATACGTCTCGTTTAGGAATAGGATACAAAGACATTGTTCCTTTCTATCAAACAATGGTAAAACCAAATGAACGCATTAAATTGAAAATGCTTCATTTCTTTATCAATACAGGAATTAAAGATAATTCATATTATTGGAATGAGTTGACAAAATGTTTGAGAGTTTATGTAAACCTTAAGAAAGTTTGTCCAGAATTAGATAGTTTGAATATCGGTGGTGGATTTCCAATCAAAAATTCGTTGAATTTCGAATATGATTACGAATACATGGCGAAAGAAATCTTGTTGCAAATTAAAATGATTTGTGACGAAGAAGGTATTCCTGTTCCAAATATTTTTACAGAATTTGGATCGTTTACAGTAGGTGAAAGTGGAGGAGTGATCTACAAAATTCTTTATCAAAAGAAACAAAATGATAAAGAGTATTGGGATATGATCGATTCATCTTTCATGACGACTTTACCAGATGCTTGGGCAATTTCAAAACGATTTGTAATGTTGCCAATTAACCGTTGGTACGATAAATACGAACGTGTATTATTAGGTGGTTTAACGTGTGATTCTGACGATTATTATAACTCAGAACAACATGTAAATGCTATTTATTTGCCAAAATACGATCAAGCAAAACCATTGTATATTGGTTTCTTTAATACAGGAGCGTATCAAGATAATATCAGTGGATTTGGTGGAATAAATCACTGTTTGATTCCTCAGCCAAAATATATTTTGATTGATGAAAACTACGAAGCAAAAGTGTATTCAGAAGAACAAACACACCAAGATGTGTTGAATACATTGGGATATAAATAATTAGAATTTTAATAAAATAAAAACAAATAAAATGAGTAAAGGACCAATCAGTCAGTTTATAGAGCACAACTATAGACACTTTAATGCAGCTGCATTAGTAGATGCAGCTAAAGGATATGAAGCGCATTTAGAAGATGGGGGAAAAATGTTAATTTCTATGGGAGGTGCAATGAGTACTGCTGAATTAGGAATTTCATTAGCTGAAATGATTCGTCAAGATAAAGTTCAATTTATATCTTGTACAGGAGCTAACTTAGAAGAGGATGTGATGAACTTAGTGGCTCATTCTCATTACAAAAGAGTGCCAAATTATAGAGATTTAACTCCAGAACAAGAAAGAGAATTATTAGATAATCATTATAACCGTGTAACAGATACATGTATTCCTGAAGAGGAAGCATTCCGTCGTTTACAAAAACATTTAGAAGATGTTTGGCATGCTGCTGAAGCAAAAGGTGAACGTTATTTTCCACACGAATTTTTATATCAAGTAGTTAACTCAGGTGTTTTAGAGCAATACTATGAAATTGATCCTAAAGATTCTTGGATTGTTGCTGCGGCTGAGAAAAACTTACCAATCGTTGTTCCAGGATGGGAGGATTCGACTTGTGGAAATATCTTTACTTCAAACGTAATTAAAGGTAATTTGAACGTACATACAGTAAAATCTGGTATCGAATACATGATTTATTTAACAGAATGGTACCGTGCAAATTCTGATGGAAAAGGAGTAGGGTTCTTTCAAATTGCGGGTGGTATCTCAGGAGATTTCCCTATTTGTGTAGTTCCAATGATGTACCAAGATTTAGAATGGACTGATGTTCCGTTCTGGGCATATTTCTGTCAGATTTCTGATTCTACAACATCTTACGGTTCTTATTCAGGAGCAGTTCCTAACGAAAAAATTACATGGGGTAAATTAGATGTTGATACACCAAAATATATGATCGAATCTGATGCGACAATCGTTGCACCATTGATTTTTAATTACATTTTAGGAAACTAAGATTAAATTTTCAACAAATAAAAAAGCCACTTCTATTACACTGCCCCCAAAAAGTTAGACACTTTTGGGGGCATTTTTTATGACAAGA
>NZ_CALGVK010000157.1:0-6914 GCF_937930195.1 uncultured Empedobacter sp. | reverse complement strand
ACGCATTTTTGCGATTAATCCAACAGAAAAACCTGCTTTACTTTCTTGGTCCAAATAAACTAATCCGTTTTCATTTACTCCGTCATCTTCTGAACTATCAGGAGTTCCTGGTAAAGGATTCTTTTGTGCTTTTGGAACAATCTTGTAATTCATCATATTTGTACCCAAAAAATATCCGAAACTAAATTTTTTTTGATCAGTTTCAGTTCGGTTTTCACTTCTGTCATTGTTTGGGCGAAACTGCGCATTTGCAATACTTGCAGCAGTTAACGATAATGCGATGATTAGATTTTTTCTCATAGACTTTCAACGAATAACAAGCAATTTTATTTTATACTTTTATAAATGCTTGCAATACCAAATGTAAGTTTTTTATCAATAGGTTGTGTGAATTTTACACTTTTCAAAATATTTTTCATTTCTTCTCCATGAGGAAAAGCACGAACAGAATCTGGTAAATAGGTATATGCGCTTTGATCTTTAGAAACCATTTTTCCAATAGCAGGTAAAATATTTTTAGAATAAAATGTATACAATTGTTTCATTGGGAAAGCTGTAGGGTACGAAAATTCTAAAATAATAAATGTTCCACCTGGTTTTAATACACGATTAATTTCGGCTAAACCTTTTTCTAAATTCTCGAAGTTACGTACGCCAAAAGAAACCGTTACGCAATCAAAAGTATTGTCAGAGAAAGGTAAATTTTCAGAATCTCCTTGTACCATGTCGATACGTTCTTCCAAACCTGCTTCTTTTACTTTTTTGCGACCAACTTCCAACATTCCGTTAGATAGGTCTAACCCCGTAATTTTAGCGTTGGTATTTTTACCCATCATTATCGCTAAATCTCCAGTTCCTGTTGCGATATCTAAAATCGTTTGTGGTTGAGAAGCTTTTACCATTTTGATGACATCTTTTCTCCACTGAATATCAATTCCCATTGATAAAACGCGGTTTAATAAGTCATATTTAGGAGAAATGTTATCGAACATTTGTTCGACTTGTTTCTTTTTATTTAAATCTGATGAATCGTAAGGAGTTACGCTATCGTGTTGATGATTTGCCATTGTGTAAAGTTATAAAATCTAAATTTTATTCGTAATTCTCGAAATAAAATTGTTTAAAATCTTCTTTGTTAAATATTTTCGATAAATCGGTTGCTTTTTCGCTACTCGCACTTTTAATGAACATTTTAGGATAATCTTGATCAATGTTGTAATAAAAGTTTTCGATGTATAATTGAGAAGATTTTTCGATAATTCCGTGATAAACTTTATCGTCTATCGCAATATTGTTTGATAAAAAGATTGAATCTTTATTTTTTCGAACACCATAAGGGCGTGTAAATGTATAATAATCTTGACGCGCTGGATTTATAAATCCATTTGCACGTGTAATATCAACAACTGTGTCTACGTTCTTATTGTCAAAAGTATAAACGATATGGGCTTTTCCTTTTTTTAGTTCTACACGCGCATTTTGTTGTGGAGCAATAGTGAAATCTTTATCGTTAATTTTAATTGTCAATGTTTTGTTCGATGGATTATCAATTACATAACCATCTTTTTTATTCAAAAAGAGATTGTAGACAATCACAATCAAACCTGCTAATGCACAGACTATTAATAGACCAACTAATGATGGATTTTTTTTCATGCTGCTAAATTAATTATACTTTATTAAATTAGCTATGAGTTATTACATATTTTTATCTACTATTTTAATGAAATGTGTAACTTTGCCGGTATTATTTTTTTATTTTAATTGAACAATATTAATATGATAAACTCTGTAATTACAGGTTCTGGACATTACCTACCAAACAGAATTGTTACAAACGAACATTTTATTAATTACGAATTTTTTGATGATAATGGTAATCGTTTAGATAAAACGGGAGAAGAAATCACACGTAAATTTGAGGAAATTACAGAAATTAGAGAAAGAAGATATGTTGAAGACGATTTGTTAAATTCTGATATCGCAACATTTGCTGCTAAACAAGCAATAGAAGATGCTGGGATTAATCCAGAAGAATTAGACTATATTATCGTTGGACATAATTTTGGAGATATAGATCCTGTAGGACATCAAATCGATATAATGCCATCTATTTCGGCAAAAGTAAAACATAACTTAGGGATTAATAATTTAAAGTGTAAGCCTTATGACATGACATTTGGTTGCCCAGGTTGGATAGAATCATTGATTTTAGGTCATCAATTTATACAAGCAAATATTGCGAAAAAAGTATTGGTGATTGGTTCTGATACTTTATCTCGTGCAGTGGATCCACATGATCGTTCGGCAATGATTTTTGCAGATGGTGCAGGAGCAGTGGTTTTAGAAGCAAAAGAAGCTGATCGTAAATATGGAATTCTTAATCACGAAACATTAAGTTATACAGGTGACGAATTAGCTTTTCTTACAAATGGTGTTTCGGTAAATCCAAACTTTAAAGGTTCTGTAAAAAATATAAACATGAAAGGTCGTAAAGTTTATGAGTTTGTGTTGAAAAATGTTCCACCAGCAATCAAAGAATTATTAGCTGATACCAATCTTGATATTGATGATATCAATAAAATATTATTGCACCAAGCAAATGCAAAAATGGATCATGCGATGATTGAACGTTTATATAAAAGTTTTGGAAAAACAGCTCCTGAAAATATAGATCCTATGACGGTTCAGTTTTTAGGAAATACATCTGTAGCAACAGTTCCAACAATGTTTGATTTAATCAAAAAAGGTAATTTAGCTCCACATCAATTTCATGCAAATGATAAAATTATTTTAGCCTCAGTTGGTGCTACGATGAATATTAATGCATTGATTTATCAATTCGAAAATTAATATAAAAAAACTGTAACTATCGTGAATACATTCGGAAGATTATTTAAAATATCAACTTTTGGCGAAAGTCATGGTGTAGCAATTGGAGGTGTTATTGATGGTGTACCGAGTGGAATCGAATTAGATTTTGATTGGATTCAAGCGCAATTAGATCGTCGTAAACCAGGACAATCTGCTATTGTAACGCAACGAAAAGAACCTGATACAGTTCAATTTCTTTCAGGAATATTTGAAGGAAAAACAACCGGAGCTTCAATTGGTTTTATTATTCCGAATGATAACCAGAAATCTCACGATTACGATCATATCAAAGGAGTTTTTAGACCATCTCATGCCGATTATACCTACGAAACCAAATATGGTGTTCGTGATCATAGAGGAGGAGGAAGAACCTCTGCACGTGAAACGGCAAATTGGGTTGTAGGTGGTGCTGTTGCAAAACACATTATTCCTGCAATTAATATTACGGCGTATGTAAGTGGAGTTGGTGAATTGAAATTAGATAATGATTATTCCGTTTTAGATTTTTCGAATATTGAGAAAACAGCTGTTCGTTGTCCTGATTTAGAAATGGCTGAAAAAATGATTGATCGTATTAAAGAAATTCGCAAAGAAGGAGATACTATTGGAGGAGAAGTAACTTGTGTGATTCAAAATGTACCAGTTGGTTTAGGAGAACCAATTTTTGATAAATTACATGCTCGATTAGGACAAGCAATGATGTCAATTAATGCTGTAAAAGGTTTTGAATACGGAGAAGGTTTTTCTTCAACTTCAATGAAAGGTTCTGATATGAATGATCAATTTAACCAAGACGGTACAACTAAAACGAACTATTCTGGAGGAATACAAGGTGGAGTTTCGAATGGAATGGATATTTATTTTAAAGTTGCTTTCAAACCTGTTGCCACATTAATGCAAGAACAAACTACGCTAAATGTAGATGGAGAAATGGTCGAAATGCACGGGAAAGGTCGTCACGATCCATGTGTAGTACCAAGAGCTGTACCAATTGTAGAAAGTTTAACAGCAATGGTTTTGGCTGATATGACGTTGCTTCAACGAACAAGAAATATATAGAATACTATAAAATCCGTTCTAAGAAGAACGGATTTTTTTTATTCCAATCAAAAAGAAAGTCTATAATTGATGATTTTAAAAATAAAAAAACCTCGCAATTTGCGAGGTTTCTTATTTGTATAGTTGAATAATAATTATTCTTCTGTAGATGGAGCTTCTTCTGTAGCAACTTCTTCAGACACTTCCTCTTTTTTCGCTTTCTTATCGTTAGCGTAAATTGGGTTATCGAAGTTAAAGAAAGAACCTTCTTCTTTATTAGCGTTAGCTGCTTTTTGAGCATCTAATTTAGCTAATTCTGCTCTAGTTTTAGCAGCTTCTTCAGCAGCTTTGATAGATGCAGCATCTGGTACAATTTCAAATCCAAAGTCTACTTCAACCTCTCTATGGAAACGAACTTTTGCTTCGTATTTTCCTAAACGTTTGATAGTATTTCCTGGGATTTTGATATTTTTCTTTTCAATTTCAACACCAGCTTTTACTAAAGCTTCTGCTAAGTCAGCATTGTTGATAGATCCAAATAATTTATCTCCAGAACCAACTTTAGCGTCGATTTTAACAACTAAACCTTCTAATTTAGCTGCTTTTTCTTTAGCTGAAGCAATTAATGAAGCTTCTTCTGCTTTACGAGCTTCTAAAGTTTCGTTTAATGCTTGTACATTTTTTGGAGTTGCAACTGATGCTAATCCACGAGGGATTAAGAAGTTACGTGCGTATCCAGGTTTTACTGAAACAACTTCAAATTCAAAACCTAAACCTTCTACATCTTGTCTTAAAATTACGTTCATGATATTTTAATATTTAGGTTATTATTTTAATTGATCACCAATGAATGGCATTAATGCTAAGTGACGAGCTCTTTTGATCGCTTTAGAAACTTTTCTTTGGTATTTTAAAGATGTTCCTGTGTAACGACGAGGTAAAATTTTACCTTGCTCATTCACGAATTGAATTAAGAAATCAGCGTCTTTATAGTCAACGTATTTGATTCCAAATTTTTTGAAACGACAATATTTCTTGTTTGATTGTGTTTCGATATCTAAAGGAGATAAATAACGGATTTCTGATTCGTTACCTCCTGCAGCTTTTTTTGCTAAATCGTCAATTGCCATGGCTTAATTACTTGTTAGAGTTAGACTTTAATTTTGTTCTACGTTTTTCAGCCCATTCAACACCGTGTTTGTCTAATTTCACAGTTAAGAAACGGATTACACGTTCGTCACGTTTGTAAGCTACTTCTAATTGAGAAACTAATTCGTTGTTGTCTGTTTTAAACTCTACTAAGTGGTAGAATCCATTTCTTTTGTTCTGAATTGGGTATGCTAATTTTTTCAATCCCCAGTTCTCTTTTGCTACGATTTCTCCTCCGTTAGCAGTAACAAAGTCATTGAATTTATTAACTGCTTCCTCTACCTGAGAATCAGATAGAACGGGAGTCAAAATGAAAACAGTTTCGTAATGTGTCATTTTTAACTTCTTTTAAGTTATTATTATACTAAAATTCGAGGTGCAAATATATAAATAATATTCTAATTATCACTAATGAATATTTATCGAATTTTTATTAACCTCTTATTTGTTGATTATTATTCAATTATCATGTTTGCGTTAAAAAAATGTTGACTTTTAATAAAAAAAATTTGCAGATTAAAAAAAGTGACTTACATTTGTCAACATAAAAGGCTAATGGCTTTTTCATAGGTTTAGGTTGGTTAAGGTTAAAACCCTCGTTTCTACGAGGGTTTTCCTTTTTTTTCTGAAAACATCTTCTTAAATTTGGTCATAATATTTAATGTAAAATTTTATGACAACAAAATACAATCCCATTCCAAATGAATTATTCATAAAGAATAGAGCGAAATTTGTAAAAGCAATGAAACCTCATTCTCTTGCTATTTTCAATTCAAATGATATTTATCCCATCTCATCCGATTCTACTTTACCATTTGCACAGCACCGTGATATATTTTATTTGTCGGGCGTAGATCAAGAAGAATCTGTTTTATTGATTTTTCCTGATGCTTATGATCCAAAATATAGAGAAGTATTATTTGTTCGTGAAACAAATGACCATATTGCTGTTTGGGAAGGAGAAAAATTATCAAAAGCTCAAGCTACAGAAGTATCTGGTGTGAAAACAGTACTTTGGCTACAAGATTTACCAAATGTTTTACGCAAATTAATGGTTGAAGCAGAGAATGTTTATGTTAATAAAAATGAACATTACCGTGTGACAGAAGCTCCGCAAGTAGAAACTCGTGAAGATCGTTTTGTGAAGCAATTACAAGCAGACTATCCTGGGCACACTTATTTGCGCTCTAATCCTATTTTGCAACGTTTGCGTTCGGTTAAAGAACAAGAAGAAATTCAATTGATTCAACATGCATGTGATATTACAGAAAAAGGATTTCGTCGAGTATTAAATTTTGTAAAACCAGGTGTTTGGGAATATGAAATAGAAGCAGAGTTTGTACATGAATTTATTCGTAATCGTTCAAAAGGTTTTGCTTACACACCAATTATTGCGTCTGGTAATAATGCGAATGTTTTGCATTATATTCAAAATAATCAAGAATGTAAAGATGGTGATTTGATTTTGTTTGACGTTGCAGCAGAATATGCAAATTACTCATCTGATATGTCGCGTACAATCCCAGTTAATGGAAAATATACAAAACGCCAAAGAGAAGTATATGATGCCGTTTTACGTTGTAAAAAGGAAGCAGAAAACTTATTGGTTGCTGGAAATAATTGGTACAAATATCACGAAGAGTTAGGTAAAGTTTATACATCTGAATTGTTAGGATTAGGTTTATTAGATAAAGCTGATGTTCAGAACGAAGATCCAAATTGGCCAGCTTACAAAAAATATATGATGCACGGTACTTCTCACCACATGGGACTGGATACGCATGATTATGGTTTGTTGACTGATGATTTTGTTGCGGGTATGGTATTTACAAACGAACCAGGATTCTATATTC
>NZ_CALGVK010000156.1:0-11577 GCF_937930195.1 uncultured Empedobacter sp. | reverse complement strand
CTATTAGTAAAATCATCAAATAAATCACAACCTTTCCAAAAAATGGTTACAAACAAAACAAATAATAGAATTTTTTTCATCTATCTAAAATAAACAAAAAACTCAGTATTGCTACTGAGTTTTTTTATGTTGTAAATAATAGGTTATTGCAATGTAAGCAAGTGCGATTCCGGATAAATTTGCCATCAAATCGACAAAATCAAAACTACGATGTAATGATGTTAAAACGCCTTGTAAAATTTCGATAAGGAAACTAATCAAAAACGGAATTATCATCAAGCGTAGGTTTGTTAATTTGTAGCTGACAAATAATAATATCGTCATCAATCCAAACATTCCACAATGTACAACTTTATCTAAATTATCAATCTCCAAGAAGATTTCTAATTCTTTGATTGTACTTAATTTTGAGAAATTCTCTTGTGGAAGCAAGGTCAAATAAAACACCAAGCCTACATAAGCAAAGAATATTATTTGTTTTGTCTTATGCACCGATTAATTCACCGTAAGCAGCTGCGTCTAATAAAGCATCTAATTGAGAAGCATCTTCAATTTTCACTTTGATGATCCATCCTTTTCCGTAAGGATCAGTGTTAATTAATTCTGGTTCTCCTTCTAATTCTGTATTGAATTCTACTACTTCTCCACTAATTGGCATAAATAAATCAGAAACTGTTTTTACTGCTTCTACTGTCCCAAAAACTTCTTCTTGACCTAAAGTTTCTCCTTCAGTTTCTACATCAACATAAACGATATCTCCTAACTCTCCTTGTGCGAAAGCTGTAATACCGATAGTTGCTACGTCTCCTTCTACAGAAATCCACTCGTGATCTTTACTGTACTTTAAATTGTTTGGAATGCTCATACTGTTTGTTTTATTGTTTTTAATTTCCGAATGTAAAGGTAGCACTAAATCCGGCACGAATTTGAGAAATTGGAAAAGCTGTTGAAATTTTATATTTGCTCATCATCTGATCCCAATAGAATCTCAAGTTCAAATTCTTGCTCACATTATAATCTGCCGTCAACTTGAACGACATAATTCGTTGTCCACCTGTTATTTGCGAATCACCATAAATACTTGTTGGTGTATCTGGATTCTGTAAATCGTCAAAGTTATAAATTACTTTTCTGATTGTTGTTTGATTATCTCTTAACGAAAAATCTCCTCGAATATTCAAATCTCCTTTTACCGTTTTTTGACTTCCTTGGTAACGAATCTTCATCTTGAAATCTTTGAAAATATAACCAAATCCTATAATATATTCCGATCCATAATCTTCTGTATACGTATAATTTGTTGTACTTAAAGACAATAAACGATCTCTGTTATATTGCGCTCTCAACTGCATACTGTTACGGAACGTTAAATCTACTCCTAACAATGGCGAGAACGATTCGATCATCGTTACAGCTCCATATAAATTCTGCGTATAGAAATTTCCGTTCTCATCTCTTCCTGTCACTTGTCCGCCAGACATAATACCTGTATCTAACATAAAGTTTGGATTCGACTGAACTCCTGTTGCTGTATACGTTGAATTATACGCACTCGAAATTTCGACATTATCAAAATATTTATTGACAATTGGAATAGATTTTAAACCTGTATACGCCACTCTCCAGTTCGGAACTGGAATAGATCGATTGTATCCTAATTTTGAAGAACCTGCATCTTTTCCTTGTACTGCAGCTAAAAAGGCTGGTAAAAGAACATCAGAACTTCTTGCGTTAAAGCCTTCATAATATCCCATTCCATCTTTGTTTCCACTTCCTCTTTTTTGTGCTAAGCGCTCAGAAATAGTTTTGGTATTCGTTAAGAATTGATCAAAAATAGCATCACCATCTTTAAAAGCTGTTTTGATGTTAACTGTCGAAATATTAAGATTTGTTAATTCGTCTATGTAAGGATTTGCCACATCAAGATTAAATCCTGAATGATAAATACGGCGATCTTTCATGCGTTTTGCATTCAAATCTATTCGTAAATCTGGAATAGGTTCAATTAATGCTGTTGCATTAAAATCAGTTCCTTTTGTAATTTGATAAGCATCTGTCATCAACTCATCTCCTACAATTAAACCTCTTTCAACTAACTGACGTTTGATATCGAATTGTGTTCCGTATACAAAACCTAAACTTGGTCCGTTTTTACCATCAACACCAAAGAAACCTGGCTCGTATAATAATCCTGGAATTACAGCTCCGTTGCGTTGATTATACGTAAAATTCGCACGTTTTAATGATGATAAAACCATCCAACCATAATCTTTGGCTGTAAATTTATGTTTGAATTTGTACGCTGATTTCTTATTTGTTCGACGTTTTTTAGAGAATAATGTTGTGTAAACTGTATTCAATGAATCAATCTCTTGACGACGACCTTTCAAAATAGAATCGTAACGTTTGTAACCTTTAAATTCTGGATAGAATTTCGCGAAATCTAAATCTCCAATCAAATTGATTGAATTTGAATTCTGTGCCGTTCCTTTTCCTAAATTAACTGGTCGAGTTGAAGTTGATCCATCTGGATTAATCACTTCTGTTTCGAAATTACGATAAGCTGTCGAAGTTGCCATCCAGTTATAATTTGACGTAAAACCTGTTTCGACATTCATCCAATTTAAATACGGGAAGAATTTCAATGGTAATTTATAATTCACCTGAAATTGCTGATCATATTGCACAGGACGACCAATGGTAAACATGTTTTGCCAAATCATATCTTGATCTGCACGTTGGAAAGTCGTTCCATCATTCAACGTCATGGTTGAAGATGTTAAATCTAAACGCAATGATTTTGTTAAATCAAACCCTAAATTATATTGCCAATTGAACAAGAAATTGTTACTGTACGTTGGACGAATCAAACTTGAAGATCCACCTCCTAAATATTGACTAATATCACGGTATTGTCTTTCGCTGTATGTACGCGCAATTTCGGTACGGAAAGAGAATCGTGTTGGCAATGGATTGATATTAAACTCTCGAATAAATTGTAAATATTTGCTCGATTCTTCTTTTGGTTGAACCATTCTCCATTTTTTAAATGGTTCGTATGATTTTCCTCTAAATCCGTATGTATAATTCAACGAAGCTCTCAGTTGCTGATTAACGTTGTATTGTGTATAGATATCACGATAATAATTATCCGAATACATCATCGACAAAGAGAAGTTCGATGGATCATAAAAACGAACAGGATTATTGTTATTCGTTGATCTAACTTTGCGAACATTGTTAAATGCAAAACTTTTGTATTGCGTATAAGTTCGAACAACTTTTTCTAATTCAGCTTTATTAGGCGCTTCATCAAAAATAATATCGTTGTCTAACGGATTGTATTTTGGATCGACAAAACTTTCTTGAATCGTAAAATCGAACGGAATTTCCATTCCCCATTTCTTCGGCAAGAATTTGTCTAATTTTACTTGTGCATTCAAGGCATATTGCAATGATTCGTCTTGATTACGATTCGCAGGACCTTGATCTATCGCTCCAAATCCTACAGAACTTGTACTTCCCGAAACTTGAACATTGGCAAAATCTCCTAAATTAAATTGCACATTGGCTGCTGCTGCATATCCACCTTTGTTATCAATTTCGCTTAAACGAAGTTCGTTCACCCAAAGTAATACTTCTTTTTCTGAAGAGCCAGAAGTGTTACGTACCCCAATCATAATCGATGATACATTACCAAGTGTTGGACGTCCTTTTACGTAAACTGTTTTGTTTGGATTTTCTTGATCGAACGCAAAATTAAAACGTTGCAATGTACTGAAGCCATCTAAATCCCTTTGTTTTTTTGCATCTGTAAACAAGTCTGTATTCAGATCAATAAAGTTTTCATCTGGCCAAACTGCACTTTCTGTTGTTGCGCTTTGAGGGGTGTACTTCAACGGCATTTCGTATTCGTAGTAGTTATCAGTATAATCACTACCTACACGAATAAATAATTTTGTTCCATCATCAACAGCATTCGACGTTCTGTCTAATAAGTTTTGTGCCGATACAAACATTTGCAATTTTTTGTATCGTCTCAAATCTAAATTCGTATTCTTAAAAATTGCTTTTGATGTACTACCTGGTTTAAACTTCGCTTTCAATGTCATCGAAGCTTCGTTCTGAGATTGATATCCAGTCGCTCCTTGCGTTTGCTCGCGATAAACTCCTGGAGGCATCATATATCGTGGACGATCAGTTCCGTTACGTTCAATACTTACTTCACCAACTTCTAAATCGTCGATATTTTTATCATCTTCGTAACCTTCTTGATTACTAATAATATAAGGGTAAATATTTTTTGTGTAACGACGCCATTCCGAACGAACTAAATCAAAAGTACCGAAACGAAGTGTTGTTTCTTCCTCAAACCCACGCATTACCATACGCATAAAACGAGCAGCAGTTAAAACGCTTTCCGCTTGTGCAATAGAGGCATCATTGTTCAACTCTTCTACTCCGTCTCCATCAATATCTAAATCGAAGTTATCAACAGGAATACGAACTTGGTACCATTTTACTTTCTGCGAAGATTTATCTGGAAATTCACCATCAACTTCTTTTCTTCCAACAATAAATTTATTGTTTGGATCTTCTAAACTTTGACGATCAATTTTTAAGGTATACTGATTATAATTCTCCGTTTGATCTAAGTTAAAGTCGCCATTAATATCTTCTGTATCTGGCACTAATGAAGAAGCATGTAAAGGATTATCCGTTGAATTGTTTCCTTGAGGATTTCTAAAATAACGGTAACGATCTTGGACTGTATTTCCGATAGAAGCTCCTCTAAAACGATCATCTAAGAAGAATAAATAGTTATCATTTGCAGGATCTAATTCCCCTGTAACTAAATTATTACTTGTAATTCCGTATCGTTGAGCTTCTTCATCATCAGTCAATCCATTGTATCCTAAATCTTGTTGTTTACGTGCAGCTCCTTCTGTATCGAATGCATATAAAATAGGATTCAATTGAGGTGTTAATCCCCATTTTGAAGAAACTGTAGCAGCTCCATTGCCTGAATGTGGCAATCCATTTTCGTACATCATTTCGCCGTCTTTCAAGACATCTTCCGAAACATTTCCTAAATGCACTAACAATTCTCCTTCTCCCCCTTTTCCATCTGCATATGGGTCCATCATCCAAAATTCGATGTATTCAACATTCGAATCCTTGAAGTTAGAAACCGAAATAGGTCGCATCATTGCTCCCCAATTTTTGGTATCTGTTGCATTTGGATTGATGTTATATGGACCACGTTCTTGCGGATAAAATGTCATATCCAATGTACTGATATACGAGTTGGTTCCTGCCATGACATCACGTTGATCAAAAAGTTCTTTCAACTTAACTCGACGTGCCATGTGCGATGACATTTCTTTATCTGACAAAGGTGAACTACCTCCAAGTCCATAAAAACGAGGATCTATCGAATACCATGACATCATACGACGACCATTATTAAAGGATAAATCGTCATTTTTCATTCCATTCGGGAAGAATGGGTGGTAACCAGACGCTGAATATCCCGCAGGTTTTCCTGGTGTAGATCCAAATTTCCATGAACCAACATCCAATAAACTGATACGAGATTGTGCATCTTCAAAATCATCAATGTAAGAATATCCTCCTGTAACATTGTTGACACCTGGCATTAAGTAAGCAGCTTCTGCCTGAACATTAATGTTCGACATTTCATCTGTTTTGATTCCAGGAATTTTATTGGTTAAACGCGTTAACCACTCAGCTTCTGAGTTATATTGTGTATTAAGTCCAAAAATAGTATTATTAACAGGTTCTGAACCAAATTGTGTTTTTTGTGTAACAGGACGTTCTTGGTAATTGATTAATGTACCTCCCAACATAAATTTATCGCTAAAATTATGTTCGACATTAATTCCCATGAAACGTTTTTTCTGTAAATTAAATGTAGATTGATTCTCTAATGCCACATTAATTGGTGCACCAGAGTTTTTCAATTGTTCGTTGATGATTTTTACACGTCCTAATTGATAATCGACTGTATAATCAACACCTTCTGTTAAGGTTGCTCCACCAGAAGTTACTTTTACAGAACCTTGCGGCACATTGAAAGCTCCTAAAGGAATACCATCAGAAACTGTTCCTTTGTAACGACCTTCTAAGGTATAACGATTGGCTAACTTTTCGCCAGAAAGTGTATTTGGTAATTGACGATAAATCTCATTGAAAACGTATTCTTGATTTTGCCCTTGTAACTTATTATCCAAATATTTACCAAAAGGTTCAACAGAAGTAAAAATAATATTTCCTCTTTCTGTGTCAATGGTAAGCCCAGACTCAAAATCGAATAAACCATCTCCTTTACTTCCATCAGGGTTTTGTTGTAATTGTCCGTTCGAATTTAAACGGTCCATATTCAACACTTGTAACAATGATTGTTCTGAAACGGCAGAATTTGGTAGATAATTTAATGTTCCTGAAGATTGTTCTCCATTATCTTTGAAATTTACATTTAACATAAAATCTTCACTCGAAACACCATAAGCATTTAACGAGTAAATATTTTTCATCATCAAATCCCACATTGGCGAAGCCACGTTTACAGCTGAATTTGGCTTAATTAATTTCGCAATAATTGGTTTGTCTGTTTGATCAGACATTTGTCCAACGGTATACAATTTCCCAGGATCAGAACTTGTTGTATACTGAAAAGATACCGCTAATAAATCTTCACCATCAATCAAAGGTGTATTCAACGAAATGTATCCCAATTTTGGATAGAATGTAAATTCGGATGCATCAAGTTTTCGAACGTTTTCGTTGACGATAAAGTTCTCTCCATCTTGAAATTGTTCTCCATTGTAAGAAAATCCATTCAAATAACTTCTCGCGTCACTAATCTTTGAAAAACCTTGCGAATTGATCGAATTAAATAAAGTATTGCTATCGTTATTTGGAGTTGAATTACTTTCGGCAATATCTCGTAAAGCAATAACCGAACGTCTTGTTTGCTGATTACCTCCAGATTTATCAACTTTCCAAACTTCTATTCGCTGGATATTGATATTACTGTTAACTGCAGGATAATTCGCTAAAGCTCTATCATAACTATTTCTGAAATATTGACCTAAGAAGAAGTGTCTGTTGTATTCGTATTTTTCGGCAGCAACTTTAAAATCTGTCATTACACCACCACCTTGTACCACGATATTTTTCGATTCCGAACGTTGTTCTGAGAACACAGCCGATACATTTGTACGACCAAATTTCAGATCTGTTCGAACTCCAAAAAGTGATTGAGCACCTGTAATTAACGAAGTACTAAGTGGCATCGAAATATTACCAACCTCTATATTTTGTAAAATATCATCTTCACCAGCAAATGGATCCAACTTAGTTCCTAAGGCTTTGCGCCATTGAAGTTTCATTTGATTTTCGAAACCGAATCCAGCTTGCGTATCATAATTAACTTTCAATTGTAAGTTTTCACCTACTTTTCCCAAAATACTCAACTGCATACGTTGGTTAAGATCCATCGTAAGGGTTTGTCTATTTTGCGGCAAAAGCATCGGGTTATCAATCTTTTGTAAGAAAACCCCTAAGTCTAAATTAGCGTAACCTTGTGGTGTTAAGGAAATTTCTGAACCTCCAAAAATAGTTTCGAAAGCTTTAGACTTGATTCTAAAACTTGGTAAAATATTACTGTCCTTTTTCCCTTCTTTATCTCCAAAACGTTGCTCACGATAATATTGATCATTTGTTTGAGATTTAGTACGGAAGTAATTTTTCATGTCTTGATTCTGAACCAATGCCAAATACTCTTGACGTGTCAAATAAATTGGTTCGGAAACTAAACTTGTTCCTATTTGAGGATATAAGATATACTGACGCTTAATCGCATCATACTGTACATCGTATGTTATTTGATTATCTAAAAACAATCCACCTTTTTGATCGCGCATAGGAAACTTGAGTGTATCACTTTCCTGTGCCATCACATCGCCCATAGCTCCCATTGCAAAAAGGAAACACAATGCTGCTATAGTAGAGCCTTTACGAATAGTTTTTGGTTCGTTATGAATCTTCATTAAATTTTCTTCAAGGTTTCTTTTACTAAGAATTCTACATCTGCATCTGGTTGATCTTGTAGGATTTTGTCCATGATTTTCTCTGCAGATTTTTTAGGAATTCCTAAAACTTCTAAAGCAGATAACGCTTCATTCTTCGATTTATTTTTGACCGAAGTAGAATTAACATCTAATATTAAACTTTGATCCAGTTTATCTTTCAAATCAATGATAATTCGTTGAGCTGTTTTGGCTCCGATTCCTTTTACGCTTTGTAGCAATTTGGCATCTTCTGTTGCGATTGCTGTAACGATTTCTTTAGACGATAAAGTCGAAATAATCATCATTCCAGAAGCTGGACCAACACCATTAACACTAATTAATTTCTGAAAAATTTCTCGTTCTTCTTTCGTTGCAAACCCATAAAGTATATGCGCATCTTCGCGAACAATCAAATGTGTGAAAATTGTAACCGCTTCTTCGTGTTCTAAAGTAGAATAGGTATTCAGTGAAATATTAACCCAATATCCTACACCATTGCAATCTATTACAGCATTTGTTGGATAAATCTCGATTAATTTACCTCTTAATTGTGTTATCATTTTGACGTTTATTTAGTTACACTATATAGAGTGATAACGTCAAAAATACAATTTATTTTGGAAGGGTGAAAGGGTTACTTTTTCTGATTTTTATATTCGACGTGTAATCTTCCCCTTGTTAAGAACACTTAAAAGTAGAGTTTTTATTTAACCAGTAGTGCATTTGTATTAGATTGTATATAAAAGTTGTACAACCTGCTAAAAAGCAGTAAATTGTAGTTACTACACAAACAATTCAATGCACAACTTTAGAGCAAATTACGATAAAATTTTAGAAGTATTAAAGAGTTTAGATCTTGAAAGTGAGAATTTTTTATTTCAGATACGAAAGCCCAGGTTATCTGACTTGGAAATAGTTGCCCTAAATCTGACTTCAGAATACATGAGTATTGATAGTGAATATCAACTTTTTAGAATATTACCTTCTGATATTAAGTCACTTATAGAACGCAGTGTTTATAATAGACGAAAAAGAAGATTATTTATACATATGGAACGGATTCGAAAACTGTTAGCAGAAAAATTTAATGGTTCTGAAAAGTATTTTATTGTGGATAGCATGCCTTTAGAAGTTTGCAAATTATCAAGAAGCTCACGTAGCAAAATATGCAGAGAAACCGATTATGCAATTCCAAATAAAGGTTATTGTGCTTCACAGAAAATGCATTATTATGGGTATAAACTTCATGCGGTTTGCTCAGCGGAAGGTGTCTTTCAAAGTTTTGATATTAGTCCAGCATCAGTGCATGATATTCATTATCTGAAAGATATAAAACAACAATTTAAAAATTGTACGCTATTAGGTGATAAAGGATATTTATCCGCAGAATGGCAATTGGATTTGTTTACATCACACAATATTAAGCTGGAAGTTCCTATGAGAACAAATCAAAAAAACTATAAAGATCAACCTTTTGTAATACGCAAATACAGAAAAAGGATAGAAACGTTATTCTCTCAATTATGCGATCAGTTCATGATTAGACGTAATTATGCTAAAAGCTTTTTAGGGTTTAAAACAAGGATACTATCAAAAATACTAACGCTTACTATTATTCAATCAATAAACAGAAACCAAAATAGAAATATTAACAACTTAAAAATTAATATTAACTAAATGCACTACGGGTTTTTTATTTAATATTATTGTATTATTATTTTGATTAATTTGAAATGTTGGAAAATCATTAGGATTTTTGACCTTACCATATTTCAATAAAAAGTTTCTAGGAGAAAGATATTGCAAAGAACTATGTGGTCTTTCATTGTTATACATCCACATCCAAATTTCTGTATAATTTTTCATTTCTTTGATATTTTCAAATAAATAAGCATTTAAAAAATCTGTTCTAAAAGTTCTATTAAATCTTTCAATCAACGAGTTTTGCGTAGGTTTCCCAGGTTGAATATAATATAATTCAATGGCTTTTTTTTGACAAAATAGTTTTAGTTTTTCAGCAATAAATTCTGGACCATTATCTACTCTAATTTTCTCAGGTTTCCCTCGCCATTCGATTAGTTTTTCTAGTTCAGAAATTACTTTAGCTGAAGGTAAGCTTGTGTCGATACAAATACTCAAAATTTCTCGATTAAAATCGTCTATAATATTCAAACTTCTCACGCTTTTTCCGTTTTCTAAACTATCATGCATGAAATCCATACTCCACGTTACATTTGGATAAATCGGACGTAAAAGCGGCTCTTTAATCCTTGCAGGAAGTCTTTTTTTACGTTTATTACGTAGGTTAAGTTTCATCGAAGTATAAATTCGATAAACTCGTTTATGGTTCCAAGTAAAGCCTAAATTTCGTAAACGATAATGCATCATCCAAAAGCCCCAAGTTTGATGCTCGTTGGATAGTGCTATCAATTGAAAACGTATTTTATCATCCTCATCTTTACGTACTTTTTGATAATAAAAAACGGATGTTCTTAAGCTAAATAGACGACAAGCCCTGCGAGAACTTAGTTGATGTTTTGCTTTTGAATACAACACCAATTCTCGTTTTTCACAAGGCGTTATAGCTTTTTTTCGATAACATCTTTTAAAACTACGTTTTCTAAAGTAAGCTCTGCTACAATTTTTTTATATTGGGACAATTGCTTCTCTAGTTCCTTTAATTGAGCTAATTGATGGGCTTCCATTCCGCCATATTTACTCTTCCATTTATAAAAAGTGGGTTGGCTTATTCCATGTTCACGACAAATTTCATTGACTGTTTTGCCTTGATTTTGTTCAGATAAGATCTTGACGATCTGAACTTCTGTAAAATTGCTTTGTTTCATAATTATCCCTAAGTTAATAAACTATATTTTTAAACGTTCCGGTTTTTAGGGAAGATTACAGACGTATTTATCAATACTATAATAAGTCAGTGTCGAAAATATTAAAGAATATATAAATGAGTATACTACATAAGCTAAATTTTTCCACCAAGGTAGCACCCATATATTACTAAATGTACCGAGTAAAAGAATAAAGCTAATAATTATACACATTAAAATGATTACCTTCTTAAAAAAGGGTAAATAAATATCTTTTTTAAAATAGTAATCTTTTATTAATTGAAAAGGAAACAGAATAAATAAGAGAAATATAAAATTATATTATAAGATAATCTTTTCCATAAACATAATAGAAGAATTCAGAAAAAGAATTAATATCAAAATCGTAATAAATGTATTTTTGATAAAATATTGCATCAAACAAAAATAGCAATCGAAATAAATTTAATAATGGCATTATTAAACAAATTACCATATTACATATAATCTTTTCTACCATAAAATTAATACTCATTTAAAGAATTAAGCCTAAGGTATAAAAAAATTACATACAATGATCGTCCATACTATTTAGCTGAAGCGCTTCTTTGGCTCGCGAGATAAACGGAATATCTAATTCGAATCCGCGAAGAATA
>NZ_CALGVK010000155.1:0-12289 GCF_937930195.1 uncultured Empedobacter sp. | reverse complement strand
GTTGGCGAGGGAACGCCCAGAAAGAAATTTATAGAATATTATCAAATATTATTTACTTTTAGTTTTTAAATAAGTTAGAGAAATGAAACCATTTAATGTACGTATATATGCGTTATTGGAACATAAGGGAAAAGTATTGGTGATTCATGAGCCTTTTCAGGGAAAGTTGATTTATAAGTTTCCTGGAGGTGGTTTGGAATTTGGTGAAGGAACGAAAGATTGTTTGAAACGCGAGTTTAAAGAAGAGCTAAATCTTGATGTAGAAATTGGTTCGCATATTTTTACACAAGATTTTTTTGTACTTAATGCTTTTGATCCTACTGAACAAGTTTTATTAATTTATTACAAAGCTACTGTTAGTGAAAAGTCATTGGCACAATTAAAAATTTTGGATGCTGATATCAACGAATTGTTGTGGATAGAGGTTAATGACTTGGATTCAAATCAATTTACACTTGACGCCGATAAAGTGGTTGTAGACTTGTATAAAAAAGAAAACTTCGAATCCTAAGACTCGAAGTTTATAATTTTTTGATCATCGAAATACTGAATAACAGCGTATTTCATTAACAAAGTTTGTTCGTTGGTTTTGAGTGGTGGTAAATCTTCCAATAACTCAAAATGTGGCCAACCATCTGGATCTTGTCCTTCGAAACGATAAAAACCGAAAGGCTCTAACACTCGACAAACGGCGATATGAAGTAAATTTAGTTTATCATCTTTTTTAAATCGTTTTTTTCCTTGTCCCAATTCTTGGACACCAATTAAAAAAAGTATTGTATCTAAATCTGGTCGTTCACCGTCCGTGAAATTTTGCATGAAGAATTCTTCAATCTGCTTCCACTTGTTATTATTTGATGATGATTCTTCTGTTAATTTTGAAATATCCATTTAGAATTTACGTCCTTTATGACGCATATGTGGGTTTTGTAATTGCGAATTACTAACGTTGAAACGTTTCATTTGGCCGTTCATCATTTTGATTTGATCAGTAAACATTCCTTTCGAGTCGTTTTTCTTCGCTTCTTTTATATAACCTTCAGCTTCTTTCTTTTTACCTTTTGCCATTGCTGCACCAGCCAATGATAAGTTTGCCATTGCTCTGTCGTGGTCAAAAGATAAACCGTAGTTTAAGGCTTCTTTCATGTATTTTTCTGAAACGGCAACATTATCTTGCGCTTCAGTAATTCCCATCATGTAATGAAAATATCCCATTTGTTTTGGAATTAATTCTGTTGATGGATTCTTGATTCTTTGTAACCATTTTTTCGCTTTTGCCATATCCTCTTTGCGTAAAAACCAGAACGCTAACAAGATGTTTTCGTTTCTGAAATAAAATAAAATAGGAAATACAGCGACTAATAACGAAACAAATCCCCAACCATATTCGCGAGTGCTAAACAAAAAGATTGCTAAAGCGATTAATACAGCGGCGATTACTAATTTAATGTATTTGTTCATCGTTTATAAATATGATTTGATACTATCTGCAATTTCATTCATTTTCTCGGCAGATAATTGAAGTTTTGGATTTGAGAAATTGATATCTTGCATTGAATTTAGAGGAACCAAATGTACATGTACATGTGGTACCTCTAATCCAACAACTGCTACACCAACTCGTAGACAAGGTATAGCTTTTTCTATAGCTTGTGCAATTTCATACGAAAAGTCCATTAAACCTAAATAGGTTTCTTTGTCTAAATCGAAGATTTTATCAACTTCCTTTTTCGGGATTACCAATACATGTCCTTCTACCAAAGGGAAGGCGTCTAAAATAGCGATGTAACGATCGTTTTCAGCAATTTTGTATGATGGTATTTCTCCGTTTATAATTTTAGTGAAAATGCTTGCCATATGTTTTTAATTTTTGAAATCTTAGTCCAAAGATATTTCTAAAATTTCAAAATTTAAAGTCATTCCGTTAGGTAATGTAATTTCTGCAACATCACCAAGAGATTTTCCTAATAATCCTTTTGCAATTGGTGTGTTAACTGAGATGCGCATTTTAGCTAAATCAGCTTCAGATTCTGGTACCAAAGTGTACACTAATTCTTGTCCGTTAGCTGTATTTTTTATTTTAACTTTTGATAAGATAGAGACTTTTGAGTGGTCTAATTTAGATTCATCTATAACACGAGAAAAAGCAACAACTTCTTTTAATTTAGCTATTTGCATTTCTAACATTCCTTGTGCTTCTTTTGCAGCATCGTATTCTGCATTCTCAGATAAATCACCTTTATCACGTGCATCAGCAATTTGTTGCGAAATTTTTGGACGCTCAAAAGTTTCTAACTGATGAAGCTCTTCACGCAACTTTTCTAATCCTTCTTTCGTTACATATTGTATATTTGCCATAACAACAATGTTTAATTAATTTTTTATTAAATAGTGATATAAAATAAATAATCCTACACATATCGTAGATATGCGCAGGACTATTCTATTTTTCTATTACAAAGATAGTAAAAAATATATACCAATTTAAAAATGAAAGAGTTTATTAAAACGATTCTAAATAAAGTTTTATTTTTAGGTGCACTTCTACTAATTTTTCAATCATGTAATACAGATGATGGAACGGTAAGTTGTGTTCCTTTAACGACTGTAAATGTTGCCATCAACACAACATTACCATTGTATGCTAATCTTAATAATCCAGGTGGTTGGGTTTATGTAAATGGAACGATGGCAGGTACAAGAGGAATAATTGTAGTACGAACAGCCTCAGGTTATAAAGCGTATGATCGGAATGCCCCACATATATGCCCAACTGAAAAATCTACATTGTACGTAGAAGAGGATATTAAAATTGTTTGTAAAGAAGATGGTGCAGAATGGATGTTATTAACAGGACAACCTACTAAAGTTGCGAATCGTGCTCCACGTACATATCAAGTATATGCAACACAGAATGGTGTCATAACTATTACGAATTAAAGATTATTAATAATTGAATTATATTTACAAAAAAAATGGAATTATGATCTAATACTATGCGTGCATAAATAAATTAGATTATTTTTGGATTAAATTATTTTTAAAAAAAGATAATTTCGTTGTAAAGCTTATCCAAATCCATTATTTTTGGTAAATTAAATTATTATCAAATAAAACATAAACATAATGAGCATTATTTCGCATATTCATGCAAGACAAATTTTAGATTCTCGTGGTAATCCTACAGTAGAAGTTGACGTCATAACAGAATCAGGTATATTAGGACGTGCAGCAGTTCCGTCTGGAGCATCTACAGGAGAATATGAAGCGGTAGAATTACGTGACGGTGGAGATATTTACTTAGGAAAAGGAGTATTAAAAGCAGTTGAGAATGTAAATGACGTTATTGCTCCAGAATTAATTGGTTTCTCAGTTTTCGAACAAAATTTAATCGACCAAGTGATGATTGATTTAGACGGAACAGAAAACAAAGCGAAATTAGGTGCGAATGCGATTTTGGGTGTTTCATTAGCGGTTGCAAAAGCAGCAGCAGAAGAATTAGGTTTACCATTATTTAGATATATTGGAGGTGTTAATGCGAATACATTACCAGTTCCAATGATGAATATTGTAAATGGAGGTTCTCACTCTGATGCGCCAATCGCTTTTCAAGAGTTTATGATTATGCCAGTTCAGGCAGCATCTTTCTCGGACGCTTTGCGCAAAGGAACAGAAGTTTTTCATTCACTAAAGAAGATTTTACACGATAGAGGTTTATCTACAGCTGTAGGTGACGAAGGAGGTTTTGCTCCGACTTTTGAAGGAACAGAAGATGCTTTAGATACAGTAATTTTAGCGATAGAAAAAGCAGGTTATAAAGCAGGTGAAGAAATTATGATTGCATTAGATTGTGCATCATCAGAATTTTACCATGATGGAAAATACGATTATACAAAATTCGAAGGAGATAAAGGAGCTATTCGTACTTCTGCAGAGCAGGCAGCTTATTTAGCAGAATTAGCAGAAAAATATCCGATTATTTCGATTGAAGATGGTATGGATGAAAATGATTGGGAAGGTTGGAAAATTTTAACGGATAAAATTGGTGATCGTGTACAATTAGTTGGTGACGATTTGTTGGTGACAAATGTTAAGAAATTAGATCAAGCAATTGAAACAGAAACAGCAAATTCAATCTTAATCAAATTTAATCAAATTGGTACATTAACAGAAACAATCAAAGCGGTACAAATGGCACAAAATGCACGTTACACAGCAGTAATGTCTCACCGTTCTGGAGAAACTGAAGACGCTACAATTGCTGATTTAGCTGTTGCATTGAACACAGGACAAATTAAAACAGGTTCTGCATCTCGTTCTGATCGTATGGCAAAATATAACCAATTGTTACGTATCGAAGAAATTCTTGGTGAGACTGCTATCTTCCCAGGTCTTAAAGCTTTTAAAGTTAAGCGATAGAATTATTTTAGACTGATAATTATCAGTCCTGAATTAATAAATTATTAGTAAATTACGCAATAAATAATATAAACTATAAAATGTCAGATAAGGTAATATTAAATTACAATGGAAATGAGTTGGAACTTCCAGTTACAACAGGTTCAATGGACGAAAAATCTATTGACATTTCTAAGTTAAGAAGTGCTACTGGGTTAATCACAATGGATCCAGGATATAAAAATACAGGAGCATGTGAGTCTAAAATTACATTTTTAGATGGTGAAGAAGGGAAATTGATGTACCGTGGCTATCCTATTGAGCAATTAGCAGAGAAATCTTCTTTCGTAGAAGTAATGTATTTGTTAATCAAAGGAGAATTACCAACGCAAGCTGAATTAGATAAATTTGTAGCAGATATTAATGAGTATAACCATGTATCGGAAGATTTAATTAAAATCTTAGATGCATTCCCAAGTTCAGCTCATCCAATGGGAGTTTTAACTTCTTTGACAGCTGCATTATCAGCTTTCAATCCAAAAGTTGTTGATGTTACTTCTCCAGAAGATATGTACAAAGCTGCTGTAACTTTATTAGGGAAATTCCCAGTTTTAGCATCTTGGACACAAAGAAAAATCAAAGGTTTACCAGTAAATTACTCTAACGATAAATTATCTTACGTAGAAAACTTTTACCAATTGTTATTTAAAAAACCAGGTCAAGATTTAGAATTAGACCCAGTTATTGTTGATGCAATTGATAAATTATTAATCTTACACGCAGATCACGAGCAAAACTGTTCTACATCAAGTGTACGTTTAGTAGGATCTTCTCACGCAGGTTTATTCGCTTCAATCTCTGGTGGTATCTCAGCTTTATGGGGACCATTACACGGAGGTGCTAACCAAGCAGTATTAGAAATGTTAGAAGCAATCAAAAATGATGGTGGAGACGTAGATAAATACTTAGCGAAAGCAAAAGATAAAAACGATCCATTCCGTTTAATGGGATTCGGACACCGTGTTTATAAAAACTTTGACCCTCGTGCGAAAATCATCAAAGTTGCTGCTGACAACGTTTTAGAGAAATTAGGCATCAATGATCCTATTTTAGATATTGCGAAAAAATTAGAAAAAGCTGCTTTAGAAGACGAATACTTCAAAGCAAGAAACTTATATCCAAACGTAGATTTCTATTCAGGAATTATTTACAAAGCGTTAGATATCCCTACAGAAATGTTTACAGTAATGTTTGCTGTTGGACGTTTACCAGGATGGATTGCTCAATGGATGGAAATGCGCGAAACGAATCAACCAATTGGTCGTCCTCGTCAATTATACACAGGAGCTCCATTACGTGATTACGTTGATATTGAAAACAGATAAGAAATTTCTTATTGACTATATAATCCGAAAATCAAATCTTGATTTTCGGATTTTTTTTAACAATTAATTCCCAAATATTTTTTGTTTAAAACGCGTTTAAGCTTTATTTTTAAGTGATTTAAATTTTGTTCCTATGAAATTTGAGAAAATACATAATAAAGGTCAAGCGCAAATATTCGAAAACAAATATCTGGAAATGTTGACAAAAGGTCATCCTGCAGTTATTTGGGGAATGTATATTCCATTACTTTCTTATTGTGTTTATTATGGAATTTCGCGTTACGAATTATCTACACTAACAGTTGTTTCTATTTTTTTTGGAGCGATGTTATTCTGGACATTGTTCGAATATTTTGCGCATCGTTATCTTTTCCATTGGACAGCTGAACAAAAAAGTTTGAAACGAATTGTTTATATTTTTCATGGTAATCATCATCATTATCCACGCGATAAACAACGGCTTTTTATGCCTCCAGTGCCGAGCATTATTTTAGCTTCTTTTATATTTTTTATTCAATATTTAATTTTAGGAAAATACACTTTTGTTTTTTTTCCTGGTTTTATGATTGGCTATTTATTGTATGCGTCTATGCATTATTTGATTCATGCTGTTGCGCCGCCTTTCAAGTTTATGAAACCTCTTTGGCGCAATCATCATTTGCATCATTATAAAAACGAAGAGTTAGGTTTTGGAGTGTCAAATACATTTTGGGATCGAGTTTTTGGAACGATGTTCGATCTAAAAAATGAGAAAGAGGATAAAGAAAAAGTAAAAGAATTGATGTTTGAGAAGAAAAGTTAATTTTTTGTATCTTCCGTCAAATTATCACACTCAGAAAAATGAAAAAATATACTTTACTTGCAATTGGATTACTTGCATTCAATCAAGCAAATGCGCAATATTCGATAGAAAATCAAAAGCAATATGTCGAAGAATTAGCTTCTGATGCTATGAAAGGTCGAAAATTTGGAACAACAGAAAATCGTTTGGCTGCTGAATTGATTGCAAAAAAGTTCAAAGAAAATAATCTAAAACCATGTGTTGGTGATTCGTATTTAATCAAATTTGAACATAAAGGTAAAACAGGACAAAATGTTTGCGGAATCAAAGAAGGTAAATCGACTGATATTTATGCTGTAGGTGCACATTTTGATCATGTTGGGACAAGTGATAAAAGCGAAGATAAAATCTTTAATGGTGCTGATGACAATGCAAGTGGAACATCGGCTGTAATGGCGTTGTCTGATTATTTTAAGAATAAGAAAGTGAAGCAAACCATGATGTTTATGGCTTTTGATGCTGAAGAAATTGGATTAATTGGTTCTAAAATGTTGGTTGAAAATCCGGATTTCCAAAAATATTTACCGCAAATGAAAGTGATGTTGAATTTAGAAATGATTGGAACTGTTTCTGCTTTTGGCGAAGGTAAAGTGTATATGACAGGAAGTGATCGTTCGGATTTGATGGAGATTATGAATAAAAATTCTTGCAAAACTTTTAACGTAGAGCACGATCCTTATTTACAACAGCAATTGTTTTTCCGTTCAGATAATGTAAACTTTGTCAATCATAAGGTGGTTTCTCACTCACTTTCATCGGTCAATATGGAAAATCAAAATCATTATCATCAAGTTAATGATGAAATTTCGGTGATTAATTTTAAAAATCTTTCAACAATCACAAAAGGAATTGGACGTAGCTTAAATAAAATGATGAAGAATAATGAAGCACCAAAATATTTAAAATAAAATTTAATCCGTTCTACTTGAACGGATTTTTGTTTACCATATTTTGTAACAAGTAATCTAAAAAATCAACTAATATTGAAAATGATCTAAATGAGTAAATTAATCAATCCTTTAAGTTATTGTATTCTTGCAATTTTGTTATTTTTAATTCTTTCGGTTAATTTCTTTCCAATCGAAGGATTAGAAAAATTATACAAATATAGAATTGTATTGATTGTGCTTTATGTTATGTTGCGATTATTAAAACATTTTGTATACAAAGAAAACATCAAAACAAAGGAATAGAATTGTAACAGGAAGCTTCGAACAATCCTATATTTTAATTAACATATTATTTTACAGATTTTTTACTGAAAGAGGAGAATAATTAAAAAAAAATATTATTTTTACTATACATAAGTAAATTAGGTATATGATAGATGTTCAATTTTATAAAGGAACCTTACAACCAATTATCTTAAAATTATTACAAGATAATGGTAAAATGTATGGTTACGAGATTATAAGTAAAATAAAAATCCTTTCTAATAATCAATTTGAAATCAAAGAAGGTGCTCTGTATCCTATTTTACATAAGCTCGAAACCCAAAATGTAATTGAAGTTGAAGCAGTAAAAATAAATGGAAGAATCCGTAAGTATTACAAATTAACCGAAATTGGACAAAAAGAAACTGTCAATCGATTAGCGTCACTGAATGAAACAATAGATCAAATACAGAATTTAATTAATCCTAAATTGTCTAATCTATGAGAAAATTAAATGAGATTGAAATTGAAAAATTATTTCAATTTACTAAGAATCATTATGTAGAATATTATGATTTACAGATTGAGTTAGTTGATCATTTGGCTTGTGGAATTGAAGAGCAATGGAATTTTGATGAAACAATTTCTTTTGAAGATGCTTTAAAAATTGAGTTTAAAAAATTTGGTGTATTTGGATTTTCAGATATTGTTGACAACAGGAAATTAGAACTTCAGAAGAAATATAAAAAACTGATTAATAGAGCAATTTTAGATCATCTAAAAAAGAAAGAATACATTGGATTGATTTTACTTTTTGCTCTTGTTTATATGCTTTTTACTTTGATTGATGAAAAAATTACTTTTGCTGTTGTAGTAATACTTTTTTATGGTTTTAGTATTTTTCAACTTATTCGATTGAATAGGGAATATAAACGTAAAACAAAAAAGTTGGGTATAAAATTAGTTTTGGTAGAAACGATTTATAAAAATTTTATATCTATTTCAGCTGCTTCGGGAATATTTAATTTAGGTATTCAGTTAATTCTTCATTTAAATGTTAATTTCTTTTATTTGAATTTAGGTGCAGCTATATTGTTACCCCTATTATTTTTAATTTTATATGTTTCGTGCTATTATTTACCTAAGCATTCCGAAGAAATATTAAAGGAATTGTATCCAGAATATCATTTAATAATAAATTAAAAATAGCTCCTTTTGGAGCTTTTGGTTTATGTATGACTTTCGTCTTTTTGTAATAAAAATTTGTAGATTAATCCTCCAACAATTGCTCCTGCGATTGGAGCAACCCAAAATAGCCATAGTTGAGAAAGAGGTTCTCCTCCAACAAAAATAGCTTGTGATGTAGATCGGGCAGGATTTACAGATGTGTTAGTGATTGGAATAGAAATTAAGTGGATTAATGTTAAAGCTAAACCAATAGCGATTCCAGCAAATTTTCCGTTTGCAAATTTATCTGTTGCACCTAAAATTACAATTAAGAAGAAAGCTGTTAAGACAAATTCTGCTAAAAAAGCAGCTTGCAAGCTATAACCATGCGGAGAAAAAGCACCATATCCATTGGATGCAAAAGCACCTGCTTTTGTGTTGTCAATAGCAAAATCTGAGTTTCCGGATGCGATTAAGTATAAAACTCCTGCAGCGGCAATTGCGCCTAATACTTGCGAAATGATATAAGGAAGAAGTTGTTTTCCATCAAATCGTCCGCCAGCAAATAATCCGAATGATACCGCGGGATTAAAATGTCATCCTGAAATATGACCAACAGCATAAGCCATTGTCAAAACTGTCAAACCGAATGCAAGTGCGACTCCCATGTATCCAATTCCTAATTCTGGGATTCCTGCAGCAAAGATAGCACTACCACAACCTCCAAAGACTAACCAAAAAGTACCGAAAAACTCGGCAGCATAATTTTTCATAATGTTATATTAAAAGTTTAGTTGGAATGAATTTAGGAAAAATTTTAATAACAAACACTTTTTATTGCTTTTATTATGAAAACAAAAAAAAAAATCGCTCTGAGAAATCAGAGCGATTTAATATTTAGAAAAGTCTATTTTAAAATTTCTATTAGTCCATATAAGCCTCAATTGGGGCACATGTACAGATTAAGTTACGATCTCCGTATGCATCATCAATTCTTGATACAGAAGCGAAGAATTTACGCTCGCGAACCCATTCTGCTGGATATGCAGCTTTAGAACGAGAGTAAGGATATTCCCACTCGTCAGCAGTAATCAAATGAATAGGGTGAGGCGCATTGTGTAATACATTGTTGTCAACTGGATAATCTCCGTTTACAACTTCGTCAATTTCTTGGCGAATAGAAATTAATGCATCACAAAAACGATCTAATTCTGCTTTGTTTTCAGATTCTGTTGGCTCTACCATCAATGTTCCCGCTACTGGGAAAGATACAGTAGGTGCGTGAAATCCGTAATCAATTAAACGTTTTGCAATATCAGTTACTTCGATACCTGCTTTTTTGAATGGACGACAATCTAAGATGAATTCGTGTGCTACGACATTATTTGCATTTGTATATAAAATATCAAAATGTTTTTCTAAACGCGTTTTCATGTAGTTGGCATTCAAGATAGCACCTTGTGTAGCTTTCAATAAACCTTCTGCACCTAACATTAAAATGTATGAATAAGAAATTGGTAAAATGAATGCAGAACCATAAGGAGCCGCAGCGAATGTATTTGTAGCTTCTTTTCCTCCAGTTTCGATTAATGGAGAAGAACCTAAGAAAGGAGCTAAGTGTGCTTTTACACAAATTGGTCCTACACCAGGTCCACCACCACCGTGAGGAATAGCGAATGTTTTGTGTAAGTTTAAGTGACAAACGTCTGCACCAATATTTCCCGGAGAAGTTAATCCAACTTGTGCATTCATGTTTGCACCGTCCATATAAACTTGTCCTCCGTAGGCGTGAATCATTTCAGTAACTTCTTCGATATTGCTATCAAAAGCACCGTAAGTTGATGGATAAGTAATCATCAAGGCAGCTAAGTTATCTTTGTGTTTTTCACATTTTTCTTTTAAATCAACTAAATCTGTTTCACCAGATTCTAAGTTTTTCACCACAACAACTTGCATTCCTGCCATTGCAGCAGAAGCAGGGTTCGTTCCGTGAGCAGATTGCGGAATCAATGCCACATTTCTGTGTCCTTCTCCTTTTGCCTCAAAGTAAGAACGAATAACCATTAAACCTGCATATTCTCCTTGTGCACCAGAGTTTGGTTGTAAAGAAGTTGCATCAAAACCTGTGATTACAGCTAAATAATCTTCTAAGTTTTTGATTAATGTTTGGTAACCTTCTACTTGATCTTTTGGAGTGAAAGGGTGAACATTCCCCATTCTTTCCCAAGACATATGCAATAATTCTGTTGCAGCATTCAATTTCATTGTACAAGAACCTAATGCAATCATCGATTGATTAAGCGCTAAATCTTTACGCTCTAAACGTTTGATGTAACGCATTAATTCTGTTTCTGTATGATATAAATTGAAGTTTTCGTGTGTTAAGAAATCAGAAGTTCTGATTAAGTCTTGAGGTAAATAAGTGTCTTCAACTTCAAATTCAAAACCTTCTTCCGTATTTTTGATTGTTGCAAAAACACTTAAAATTTCGAAAATATCTTCTTCAGAAGTCATCTCATCAATTGTGATTGAAATTTTTCCGTTTTCGAATCCATTTACATTGATTTCTTCTTCAGCAAAAATTTTCACAATTTCGTCCGAGTTTTCAACCTCGATTTGAACGGTATCAAAAAATGCAGTATTTACTGTTTTAAATCCTAAATGTTGAACACCAGCATTTAAAATTCCAGCTTTTGTGTGAATTTCATTTGCGATATATTGTAACCCATCTTTTCCGTGGTAAACCGCATAAAAAGAAGCCATAACCGCTAACAATACTTGTGCTGTACAAATATTAGAAGTAGCTCTTTCGCGTTTGATATGTTGTTCACGTGTTTGTAAAGCCATACGAAGCGCATAGTTCCCTAAACGATCTTGAGAAACTCCAATAATACGTCCTGGAATTACACGTTTGTATTCTTCTGTACAAGATAAGAAAGCTGCGTGTGGTCCTCCGTATCCCATTGGAACACCAAAACGTTGAGAAGTACCAATTGCAATTTCAGCTCCCCATTCACCTGGAGGTGTTAATAATGTTAAAGCTAATAAATCTGTTGCTACGGCTACTTTTACGTTTACTGCGTTTGCTTTTTCTACAAATGATCTATAGTTATTGATTTGTCCTCCTTTTCCGATGTATTGAACAATCGCTCCGAAGAAATCTTCAGTTAATTCTGTCGTTTCAAAGTTTCCTACAACTAATTCAATTCCTAAACCATGTGCTTTCGTTTCTAAAACCGCTATAGATTGTGGAAATAAATTATCTGCTACAAAAAATTTGACAACGTTATTTTTCTTTTGATCACGAGAACGAGATTCAAATAACATGTGCATTGCTTCACCAC